>CBILQL010000497.1:0-4461 GCA_966238865.1 uncultured bacterium | reverse complement strand
CGGCTGCGCGAGCTCTACGGGGGCGGGGACCAGTTCTTCGCCGGGTATTCCGCCTACATCATGGTGGAGGATTCCGGGTCCGGCATGAGTCCCGAGTTCGTCCGCGACCGCCTCTTCCAGCCCTTCGCGACCACCAAGGAGAAAGGCGTCGGTATCGGCCTCTACCAATGCAAGACCATGGTCGAGGAGATGGGCGGCCGCATCCTGTGCCACTCGACGGTGGGCCAAGGCACCGAGTTCTGCATCCTGCTCGGGTGAGCGACGCGGGGCGGAGCCGAAAAGGCGGGAAAGGCGGAACGAAAAAAAACAGGCGGAGCCTTCGGGGCTCCGCCTGCCGATGCGGGATGTCCGGGCGGTTCAGGCCTTGCGGCGGCGGCGGGCCAAGGTGCCGAGGCCGAGGAGGCCGAGGCCGGTGAGCGCCAGGGTGCCGGGTTCCGGCACCACCTGGGTGTGCACGTTCAGCTCGGAGCGCTGGAAGATGAAGTCGCCGCTGACGGCGGTGAGCTTCACCTCGAGCTGGCCGTCCTTCTGGAGCATCTTGGTGTCCACGTTGAAGTGGTAGGCGCCGGCGATGACTTCCAGGAAGTTCTCGATCGTCACGTGATCCAGGTGGATCTTCACGAACTCCTGGGCGTCGCCGGACTCGTCGTCGGCCAGGGCGATGTTCAGCTCGGCGGTCAGCGCGAGGTGGCCGGTGGGGTTGATGCCCTAGTCCAGGATGCTATGGGTGTATTCGGAGGTGTAGTAGGTGCCGGCCTTGCCGGTGTGGGACAGGATCGCGTCCGGGTTCGGATCGACGACGTCGGTGAAGTCGACGTAGGTCGGGGTGGCGCTGGCGACGGTGGCCAGGGCCAGAACGGAGAGAGCGGCGAAGAGGTGCTTTTTCATTAGTATCCCTGGTTGGTAGTTTGGTACGCTTCGGTAACCAAGCGAACAGTATGCCATTGGATTCCATCGAAAAAATGCATTAAAGGGGGTAGGTCGGGGCGCTGTTGTTAAATATCCCGACTTCTGACGGCAGGATTGACAGCGGCAGGGAGCGACCTCGAAACCTCTCCAAAATCTCCCAAAAATGCAAAAACGCCTTGCTGATGCAAGGCGTTCGTGGGAGCCCGGGGTTATGCGGAAACGGCCAGACTCACCGGGCCGCGCAGCCGGCCGCAGCAGGAGGGGCTTCTCAGACAGAGCCTATGCCTTGCGGCGGCGGGCGAACCAGCCCAGGCCGGCCAGGCCGAGGCCCATGAGCGCCATGGAACCGGGCTCGGGCACGGCGGCCACGGTGTTCACGTCGAGGGTGGAGCTTTTGAACCAGAAGTCCCCGGAGGTGGCCTTCACGACCACGTTGAGCTTGCCGTCGGTCTGGAGCAGGGTGCTGACCACGTTGAACTGGTGCACGCCGTCATCCACCTCGAAGCTGCCGGAGATGGTCTGGCCGTCGCCGATGACCTGGCCGTACTCGGGGTTGATTGGGATCACGTAGAACAGGAAGTCGGCATCGCCGTCATCGGCCAGGGACAGGCTCAGCTTGGCCGACTGGATGGCATGGGTGCTGGGCAGGAAGCCGTTGTCCAGGATGTTATGGGTGAAGGTGATGGTGTTGCTGGAGGTCCCGGCCGTGAGCTTCACGTCGGCGGGATTGTAGACGTCCTGGAAGCTGACCGGCGTCGCATGGACGGCGGCCGCCAGGGTGAGACCGAGGAGGACGAGTGCTTTTTTCATCATATTCCTTAGGATGCTGGAGGTGAAAATGCGGCCTGGGGCCGCATCGGGACAAAGCAAATGCTGTGCTATATTTTTGCCGTGCATTTCGGGGACTGCAGTAGGAGCATTTGGGAAGATTTGTAGTCCTTTCCGACATAGGCGCCGATTTTCCGACAGCATGGACGTGGAGTTTTGAGGATCTTGGCATTGCTATCTTTCGGTCCGGCCCGCGGAGGCCCCGCGGGCCGGACATGGGGATTTGCGTTTTCAGGCGGAAAGGCTGCATGATAAAGCTGCTTGTCGTTGAAGACAACATCGGCCTCAGGGAACAGATGAAGTGGGCCCTGAACACCGAATATGAGGTGCTGGAGGCCGACTCCCTGGCCGGGACCGTCGAAGCCCTGCGCAAGCACAGCCCCCCCGTCGTCTGCCTGGACATGGGCCTCGAGAACAAGCCCGAGCGCGGCCTCGACATCATCGACGCGGTGCTCACCGAGGACCGGCAGGCCAAGATCATCGTGATCACCTCCAACATGAGCCCGGACCTCGGCCGCAAGGCGGTGGAGCGGGGCGCCTTCGACTTCCTGCAGAAGCCGGTGGACATCGAGGAACTGAAGGTCATCCTGGCGCGGGCCTGCCGCCTGGCCGACCTGGAGAAGCCGGCCGCCGAATCCGCCGTCTCCGGGATGAACAGCGATCCCAACTATCTGATGCTGGGCCAGAGCGAGGCCATGACCCGCATCTTCGAGCACATCCGCAAACTGTCCAAGACCGACGTGAACGTGCTCATCACCGGCGAAAGCGGCACCGGCAAGGAGCTGTGCGCCCGCGCCATCCACTTCCACAGCAACCGCCGCGGCGGACCCTTCGTGCCCATCAACTGTGGAAGCATCCCCTCCAGCCTCATGGAGTCCGAGCTGTTCGGCTACGTGCGGGGCGCCTTCACGGGGGCCAACTCCGACAAGATGGGCCTCATCGAGTCGGCCCACAAGGGAACCCTTTTCCTGGACGAAATCGGCGACATGCCCATGGCCCTGCAGGTGAAGCTGCTGCGCTTCCTCCAGGACCAGAAGCTCCAGCGCGTGGGCGAGACCGTTTTCCGCAGCTTGGACGTGCGCATCCTGGCGGCCACCAACAAGAGCAACCTGTCCGAGAAGGACAACCCGGTGATGCGCACCGACCTCTACTACCGCCTGAGCGAGTTCGAGATCGACCTGCCGCCCCTGCGCGACCGCAAGGACGACCTCCCCCTGATAGCCGCCAACATCATCGAGCGCAACCGCGCCAAGTTCGGCCAGCCCAAGCTGAAACTGAGCAAGCGCGCCGAGGCCCTGCTCCGCAACTACAGCTGGCCCGGCAACGTGCGCGAGCTGGAGAACAAGCTGAACCGCGCCTCGATAACCTGCGCCAATCAGGTGATCGAGGCCGAGGACCTGCAGCTCTCCGAGACCTCCTTCACCGTGCTCTCCTACCGCGAGGCGCGCCAGATGTTCGACCGCAATTTCCTGCTCAACGCCCTGAAGCAGGCCAAGGGCAACATCAGCCTGGCCGCCAAGGTCACCGGCCTCACCCGTCCCACCCTCTACGACATGATGAAGAAGAACGGCATCACCGTCCAGATGGAGGCGAAGATGGACGGGGCGGGGGAGTAGCTGTTCCGATTCCGTGGGCAAATGGCCCCGGAGTATTTACCTGCCCGAGTTTTCCACTCGAATCGATCTGAAGTGTCAACGGATAAGGCTGGGCTGGAGGTTGAAGGATTCTCGAGCTGCCATCGCTTTCAAAAACGGCCACCTTTTGGAACTCATGATTCCCGACCAATAAGGCTAGTTTCTCGGAAAACGTCGGCTCGCGCTCTTTTTCCGTTTCGAACATGGAGCAGGAAACAAGGAGGAAAATCAGTAGTGTATATCCCGGCAATTTCAACATTGCGTATCCCCCTGAGTAGAAATCCTGTCCCTGAATCTATTGGCCCGTTCAGAATCGGCAGTGAAAGGGAGCGCGATGAATTTGGTTTTGTTTGGAAAAGGGTTTGCCCCTGCCCGCATGGCTCAATGCCTGCTTCTGGTTTTTGGTATTACCCAAGTCCAATGGAAATACACCAGCGAAGTGAGTGGACTGGACATCGGGTTCATCAATACCCTGACTGTGCATAACGGTCATGTATTTGCCGGCACCGGTAAAGAAGGAGTATTCCGCTCGCCGGAAACCGGTGAACGCTGGACCCAAGTCAATTCGGGTTTGGCCGGAAAAACGGTCTTCTCATTTTCCATAAGCGGTCCGTTTCTGGTTGCGGGTACTTCCAACGGTCTTTTCCGATCCTCTGACAACGGCGAGTCCTGGGCCAAGGCTGATAGTGGGTTGGGAAACGAAAAAATCTGGGAGCTTGTGCGTGGCGATTCGATTCTCTTTGCCGGATCAGCCACCGGCGTGTTCCTTTCGTTCGATCATGGAGCGACTTGGAGTGCATCGCCGCCGGCGGTTCGGATTCATCACCATGGAATTGGCGCGGCGGAATAGGCCGGCGGCCCGGGCGGCAGGGAGGAGGTCCGACTTCCGGTCCGGGACGACGCCATGCGCCCAGACGGGGCGGGCCGCGGCGGCGGCCGGTCGCAATCCGTCGTGGAAAATGAGTACATTTCCCCGGTGTACTCGCACCAAAGCCTACTCGTCGGGCTTTGGCTGGCCGCCGTCCCGATAAGCCCAAGCGCCGCAACCAGCCAGAAGCCGCGCGTCATGATCGACCGCTTCGTCGAGCTT
>CBILQL010000496.1:0-4461 GCA_966238865.1 uncultured bacterium | reverse complement strand
CTGGTGCAGAGGCTGCACGCGACCCAGCACGGTCTCGCGGCCGCCGTAGGCCGGATCGCCCACCACCGGGTATCCCTGGTGGGAGAGGTGGACGCGGATTTGGTGGGTGCGGCCGGTCTCGAGCTTCACTTCCAGGTGGCTCGCGAACTGGTGGAAGCCCAGCACCCGCCAATGGGTCACCGCTCGCCGGCCGTGGGGGTGCACGCCCATCTTGAGGGGGTCGCGCGGGTTGCGGGCCAGGGGCAGGTCCACGGTGCCCGCTACCTCGCCCATCTCGCGCCAGACGATGGCGCGGTAGACGCGTCGGATCTCCCGCGCCTCGAGCAGGCGGGCCAGCTGATGGTGCGTGGCGTTGTCCTTGGCCACCAGCAGCAGGCCGGAGGTGTCCTTGTCCAGGCGGTGGACGATGCCGGGCCGGAGCGGCCCGCCCACGTCCGAGAGCTTCCCGAAGCGGTGGGCCAGGGCGTTGGCCAGGGTGCCGGTATGGATGCCGCTGCCCGGATGGGTGACCATCCCCTTGGCCTTGTCCACCACCAGGAGGTGGGCGTCCTCGTGCACCACCCGGATGGGCAGGTCCTCGGGCCGGAGCTCCAGGTCCTCGCGCTCCGGCGCATGGATGACGTCGACGGTTTCGCCTTCCGCCAGGGGATGGCTCTTGCGCGCCGGTTCCTCGCCCACGGCGAAGCAGCCCTGCTCCAGCCATTTCTGGATGCGGCTCCGGGACACGCCCGGCGCCAGGGCGCCCAGGTAGCGGTCCAGGCGCCAGCCGGCATGCTCGGGCCCGACCGTCCACCGGTCCCCGGCTTCGAAAGGCAGGGGGCCGTCTTTCAAGGGGTGGCGGAACCTTCGGGCCCGACCTGGGAGGAGGGCGGAACGGGAGTTTGCGGGCGGGATCCGGACTCCGCCGCGTCGTCGCCGGGTCGATGCCCGGCGTCGCCGGGGCGGCGGCCGAGGTCGCCCTCCCGGCGGCCCATGAGCAGGGGCGCGGCGAGTATCAGGCCCACGCCGACGCAGACGCAGCTGTCGGCGACGTTGAAGGTGGGCCAGCGCGGCCCGCCGGGGAGCCCGACATCGATGAAGTCGGTGACCTTGTGCAGGAGGAGGCGATCGATGAGATTGCCGATGGCGCCCGAGAGGATCAGGGCGACGCCGGTCTTGGCCCAGCCCTCCCGGGAGTCGAGCTTGCGGTAGTAGAAGAAGAGCATCACGATGGCCGCCGCCGTGAAGAGGCCGTAGAACAGGGTGGGGTGCAGGAAGGGAAGGATCTCCTGGGGTTTCATCCCGAAGGCGGCGCCGCTGTTGTAGACCAGGCGGATCTGCAGCCATTCCCCGAGTATGGGCGTCACCTTGAAGTAGTCCGGCTCGCCGTCCGGCAGGGAATAGGCCGCGCGGGCCCACCACTTGGTGAGCTGATCGACAGCGAGGAAGAGGAACAGCAGGGCGGGGCGGAAGATTTTTTCGATCATGCGGATTTCTTGTCCCGGGCGTCGGCCAGGGCCTTTTCCAGGCGGGCTCGCGTGCCATGGAACAAGGCCCGCAGCAGGCGGTTGGACCAGCAGGCCAGGCTGGTCCGCCGCACGATGGCGCGTACCTCGTCGCGGGAAATCTTCAGCCCGCCGGATTCCCGCAAGTCATGGCGGTTCCCGGCCAGGAGCACCAGGGTCTCCTCGGCCATGAACAAGGGCCAGAGGCAGAACAGCCGCAGTCGCGGCTCAAGCCGCGGCAGCAGGCAGCTGTAGGCCATGGCGTCCTCGAGGTGCGTGTTCGCCTTGCGGATGAGATGTTCGATCACGTCGGCGGCCCGGTCCCGGCCTTCGGCGGACAGGAAGCTGGCCTGGTTCAGCCCGTGGGCGGACAGGAGGTCCTGGGGGATGTAGGAGACGTTGCGCTCCCGGTCGTCGTGGATGTCCTTGAGGATGTTGGTCAGCTGCAGGCCCAGGCCGAAGGAGACCGACAAGGATCGCAAGGCCTTGGCCCGCCCCTTGGAGATGAGGGGGCTGTGGGCGGCGAACAGGTCGCACAGGAGGTTCCCCACCGTGCCGGCCACGAAATAGCAATAGTCGTCCAGATCCTTGAGGGAGCCGATGAGGACGCCGCCCGTCTTCACGGCCTCCTGCCTGGCGGTGAAGCGGATCATGCCGGCGGCCATCTCATCCACGCAGGCGGAGATGGCGCGGACGGCCGGTTCCGGGAACTCCCGCAACTGGGGGAAGATCCACCGGGCATGGGAGACCAGCAGGCGATCCCATCGGTCGCTGTCCGCCCAATGGGCGGGGACGGCGTTCAGGAAGCCGGCGATGCGGGTTTCCCAGCCGGGACCCGGAGGGAAAAGGCCGCGGAACGACTCGAGCAAGGCGGCCTTTTCCGGGGCTTCGAGGTCGCCATCGTCTTCCAGGGTGTCGGCCATGCGGCAGAAAAGGTAGGCCAGGAGCACCTGGTGGCGGAGACGGAGGGGCAGCACCCGGATATTGAGGGCGAAGGTGCGGCTCACCTTGGCCAGCATGAATTCGGCGAATGCGGCCGGATCCTCGATGCGGCCCTCCGCGAGGGAGCGCCTCCAGGCGACATCCTCCCCGGCCGTATCGGCACGCGCGGATATCAGGAACATGGGGCCGGAATCCCGGATTCGCCAGAGGTCGGCATGGCCGAAGTATAGAAAATTCGGGGATGGGGTGGGGATGGGGGAGGGAAGAGGCGGCTTTGGCGGGCGGGTGTGCCGCAGCCGATGTCGAACCGGATGGGGTGAGGCGGCCGGAGTAGCTTATCCCTCAACCGGGGCTTCGGCCTTGACCTCTTTGCGCTGCTTGCGCGATATCTTGGATTGGGCGCGCAGGGTCTGGATGAGCTTGCCCTGCTCGTCTGCCTTGCGGAGGAGGTTCTGGTGCTGGTAGGCGGCCAGATTCTTGAAGGCCGAGTCCGCCATGTCCTTGCCTTCGTTCTCCAGCCTGGTCCGCAGCTCGTCGTGCAGGTAATAGTAGGAGTCCTCCTGCTGCTTGTACCGGTGCTTGAGCCAGAGGGCATTGAGGCGCAGCACCAGGAGGCCGATGCCGGCGCCGAAGCCGACGAGCCAGGGGATTCCGGACTTGCGGCTGTAATGGCTGGCCAGCAGCACCCCGACCGCGACGACCAGGACCATGAGGAGGCGCGACAGGAAGACGATTTGGAACTTGTATGCCCCTTGCCAGCGCATGGGGATGTATACCCAGGGCTTTCCCTTCTTCAGGTGGCGTTCGAAGGAGATGGGGTAGGCCACGAACTGGCACCAGAACCAGTGCAGGACCAGCAAGGCGATGAAGGAACCCAGGATGATGTATTGGTAGTGGATTGTCGAAAGCATCAAGGCAAGCCAATCGGCTCGGACCAAATTGTAGCTTAGAGAGGGGGGCGAAGCAAGCCCACGCGCGGGCTTGCCCCGATTTGACACTTCTCCGGGGTGGGCCCCGCAAATCCAGCCGTTCCGAAGGCGGCGGAAGGCCGGCCGGCCGGGGACGGTGATATTTTGGGGAAAAGCCTGTGCATATTTTGTTGAAAACCGCCAGGCCAATTCCCGCCGGGCCTGCAAGTCTGCGTATCTCCAATTCTCCGGCGGATATTATATTTTCCAACCTCCAATGATCAATTCGGTAGCCTCGCTGAATCCCTGGTCCGCAACCTTGGCCTCGCTCAAGGAGAAGCTGTCCGAGGATGTGTTCAACCAGTGGATTCTCCCCCTCAAGGTCTTCGAATTGAGCGAGTTCCAGATGAGCCTGGCGGTTCCCGCCAACATCGACATGGAGCATTTGACCCGGGTCTATACCGGCCTCATAGAGCATTGCTACCAGGAGGCCAACCACCGGGAAGTGCGGCTGCACTTCCGCCGCATGCCCAGCGTGCAGGCCCCGGTATCCGGCGGGGGCTCCTTCTCCATGATGCCCAACATCGACCTAAACCCGAACTACACCTTCGAGGAGTTCGTGGTGGGCAGCAACTCCCAGTTCGCCTATTCCGCCGCCCAGGCGGTGGCGCGCGACCCGGGCGGCACCAAATTCAATCCCCTGCTCATCTACGGCGGCGTGGGCCTCGGCAAGACCCATCTGCTGCAGGCCATCGGCAATTACGTGGCCACCGAGACCCGCAAGAAGGTGCGGTACGTCACCTCCGAGGCCTTCTACCGCGAGTTCGTCGAGTCCATCCAGCACAACCGCATCAACGAGCTGTCCAACTACTACCGCAACGAGGTGGACCTCCTCCTCATGGACGACGTCCAGTTCATGAGCGGCAAGGACCGCACCCAGGAGGAGTTCTTCCACATCTTCAACTCCCTCCACCAGAGCCGCAAGCAGATCGTCCTGACCAGCGACGCGCCTCCGGGGGAGCTGAAGGGCCTGGAGGACCGCCTGGTCAGCCGCTTCCAATGGGGCCTGTTCGTCGATCTCCAGCTCCCGGATCTGGGCCTCCCGGGTCTCGATCTGCTGGTCCACC
>CBILQL010000495.1:0-4464 GCA_966238865.1 uncultured bacterium | reverse complement strand
CCACCGCATCCCTCCGCCAGTCGGACACCCCCCAGGCTTTCCATAAGGTAGGGCGCGACCGGTACCTGCCGGGAGGAATTCCGCATGGCATTGCTCTCAAAACGTGAGCGGGACGCGGAGTTCCGATCCGCGCATGCTTCACGGCAAGCCGACGGAATCGGCCAATCGTCCCCGGCCGGCTCCCTGTTCCTGGCCCTGGAGATGCAGGACTTCGAAGCCCAGGTCCTGGCCGCCTGGGATCCCGCCCTGCGCGAGCAGGCTTTCGTCGTGGTCGACCAGGATCCGGAGAACCACAAGACCCATGTGCTGGCCTGTTCGCCCTCCGCCCGCGCCCTGGGGATACGCGCCGGCATGCCGTATGCGGCGGTGCGCCGCCGCTGGCGCCATGTCGCGGCCCATTTCCGGAAGGCCGCCTGGGAAGCCGCGCTGCGGGAAGAATTGGCGGCACTCTGCTACCGGCATACTCCGGAGTTCGAGTTGCGCGATGGCGGAGCCGCCCTCCTCGATCTCGCGGGCACTCCGGCCCTGCGACAGGCTTCCCGCATCGCGGAATCCAGGCGGGCGCTTGCTGTTCCGGCACCGGTCCCGCCCCGGGCCGCCTCCAAGCTCCTGTCCTTTCCGACGCCCCCAGTCCTGGCCGAAGCATCGATTTCAATCGCCGGGGCGGCGCTTGCGCCCGAATGCCGGGGGCCGGTGATCCTGGCCCGCCGCCTGCAGCATGAAGTCCGCAGCCAGACCGGACTCACGGACGTGGCTCTGGGCTTGGCCGCCACGCGCCTGATGGCGCGGGTCATGGCGCGCCAAGCCCATCCCGCCGGCTTGTGCATCTGCCCGCCGGGACGCGAGGCGGAGTGGCTGGCGCCCATGGAACCGTCGGTCTTGCCGGGCCTTTCCCCCCAATGCCGTGATCGCATCCGCCGCTATGCCTTCACCTCGGTGGGCCAAATCCAGGCCCTGGGCCGGGAGGCCATCGCCGCCCGCTTCGGGGAGGAGGGGGACAAACTGTATACCCTGGCCTGCGGATTGGATCTGTCCAGGGTGGCCGGAAAAGGCGGCAAGGGCGGAGGCATCCGGGCCGAAACCGTGCTCCATGAAGACCTTAACGACGACGATGCCCTGGCCCGCGTGGTACGGCTCACCGCCGACAAGCTGGCCTTCCGCCTCCGGGAAGGGGGGTGCGTGGCCGCCAAGCTTACCATGGCCATCCGCTATTCGGATCATCGCTCGGTCCGCAAAACCCTCAAGGTGGCCCCCGCCACCGATGGTTTCGAGGAATTGGCGGACCTGGCCCTTCTCGCCTTCCGGGGGCTGTATACTCGCCGGGTGGCGCTGCGGGCCATCCTCCTGGTCGTGGACCGCCCCGAAACGGAAAAGGGCCAACTGGACCTTTTCGAGGGGTTGGCCGACAGGCGCGCACGGGCCATCGGGGAGGCGTTGACCCGCATCCGGGTCAAGCGAGGGTTTGCCGTCATCGGGCGGGGAAGCGCCCAAGCCGCATTGCAGCAGAATCTTCCATATTCCTGAAGGGGAAGGAAAGGCAAATTACAAGCCAATGGCTTTTCAGCCAGGGGGAATATCAGAATGACAACGCAAACCGTGGCCAAACCTGCGACAGCCAAACAGTCCAGCATCACCGCCGCCCTCGAGGCCGGGGAAGGAATCCTCCGTCTCGCGCCCTGCTGGGTGCCCCGATCCTTCATGATCCCGGGCCGGCGCCTCAAGCTCCATCCCGACGACATCTACGCCCTGGGCGCCCATCGCGGCGGCCTCTGCGAGCGCTGGTTCGCCTCCACCACCGAGGCCGGCAACGAGAACCGCGCCGATGACGAAGGCCTCAGCTACGTCATCCATGAAGGCACGCGCTTCACCTTGCTCGAGGCCGTGGCCTCCGAAGGCGTGCGTCTCGTCGGCAAGGCGATGTGGGACAAGTACAAGCGCTGGCCGGTGTACTCCAAGTACTTCGACAACCAGGGCCCCATCGCCCATCACATGCACCAGAGCGCCGAGCAGGCCGCGGTCGTGGGCCGCGAAGGGAAGCCGGAAGGTTACTACTTCCCGCCCCAGCTCAACGCCATCGGCAACAACTTCCCCCACACCTATTTCGGCCTCGAACCCGGCGTCACCAAGGCGGACATCCGCCGCTGCCTGGAGGACTGGAACAAGGGCGACAACGGCATCATCGACCTGGCCAAGGCCTACCGCCTCAAGCCCGGCACCGGCTGGCACGTGCCCGACCGCATCCTGCACGCCCCCGGTTCCTTCGTGACCTTCGAGCCCCAATGGGGCAGCGACGTGTTCGCCTATTACCAGAGCATGGTGGAAGGCCGGGCCATCGAATGGGATCTGCTGGCCAAGGACTTCCCGCCGGAGCGGGCCCATGACCTCGACTTCCTGGTCGACCAGCTCGACTGGGAAGCCAACGTGGATCCGAACTTCCGCGATCACCATTACCTGGAGCCCATCCCGGTCGCCGATTCCGCGTCCGAAGGCTGGGAGGACAAGTGGGTCGTGTACGGCAAGTTCCACGGCAAGGACCTCTTCACCGCCAAGGAGCTGACGGTCCAGCCCGGCGCCTCGGTCACCATCAAGGACGGCGGGGCCTACGGCCTCATCACCGTCCAGGGCCGCGGCAAGGTTGGCCGCCTCGACCTGGAGTCGCCGGCCATGATCCGTTACGGCCAGATGACCATGGACGAGGTCTTCGTCTCCCACGAAGCCGCCACCAAGGGCGTCACCTTCCGCAACACCGGCCACGAGCCCCTGGTCACCCTGCGCTACTTCGGCCCGGACTCGGCCCCGAACGCGCCGGATACCGGGGCGTTCAAGACCCTGCGCAAGTAAGCACGCAGCCGGTTTCCTTTCCAAAAAAAAGCATGTCCTTCCGGACGTGCTTTTTTTTTATTGCCTAGGCCGGACGACATGCAAGTCTGCGTGAAAGACCGGTGCAGGCGAAGGAATCGTGTATGTGATGGAGGTTCCGGAATGGAAAACGGGAAAGAGCTTCTCGGGATGAAGCCGATCTCCCGCCGGGAATTCGGCAAGACCGCGGTTATGGCGGCGATGGGAGCGGCGGTCGCGGGTTGCGCGCAAACAGGCGGCCAAGGAAAGGCTGGCGGCAGCCAGGCGGGGACATCAGACGGCCAGGCGGACCCTTCAGGTTCCGCCGTTCAGTCCGCGGGCAAGGCGACCGCCGGGTCCGGGCGCGGGTTTCCGGCCGGTTTCTTCTGGGGCGTGGCGACCTCGGCCTACCAGATCGAAGGCGCCTGGAACGCGGACGGCAAGGGACCCTCGATCTGGGACACGTACGCGCATACGCCGGGCAAGATCGCCAACAACGAGAACGGCGACCTCGCCAACGACCACTACCGCCGCTACAAGGAAGACGTCGCCCTCATGAAGGATATCGGCGCGAACGCCTACCGCTTCTCGATCGCCTGGCCGCGCATCTTCCCGCAAGGCACGGGCACGCCCAATCAGAAGGGCGTGGACTTCTATAAGCGCCTGACGGACGCGCTGCGGGAGAAGGGCATCGAGCCCTTCGCGACGCTGTACCATTGGGACCTGCCGCAGGCCCTGCAGGACAAGCACGGCGGCTGGCGCTCGCGGGAGACGGCGAAGGCCTTCGGGGACTATGCCGGCTACATCGCCGCGCAGCTCGGCGACCGCGTGAAGCACTATTTCACCATCAACGAGTTCAACTCCTTCGTCGAAATGGGCTACCGCGGCCGGGACGTCACCGTCGGCGGCGGCAGGAAGAAGCGCTTCGAGGCGGCGCCCGGCATCGATGTCGGGCCGGCGGAGATCTACCAGGTGCGGCACCATGCCGTGCTGGGGAATGGCCTGGCCGTGCAGGCCCTCCGGGCGCAGGCCCCGGCGGGCACCAAGGCGGGGCCGGCCGAGAACATCCAATGCGCGGTGCCGCTCATCGAGGCGCCCGAGCACATCGAAGCGGCCAAGACGGCCACGCGCGAGCTCAATGCCCCCTTTCTCACCGTCATGCTCGAAGGCCGGTATACCGATGCCTACCTGAAGGAGGCGGGGCCGAACGCGCCGAAATACACCGACGAGGACATGAAAATCATCGGCTCGCCTCTCGATTTCGTCGGCATCAACGTCTACAAGCCCTCGTTCTACGCCCTGGCGGGCGGTGATCGGGGCTGGCAGCAGGTGGAGTTCTCCAAATCCCATCCGCGCATGTTCAACGATTGGCTGGCGTTCGGTCCCGAGTCCATCTACTGGGCGCCGAAGTTCGTGCAAGCCCTGTGGGGCGCGAAGGAGATCTACATCACCGAGAACGGCTGCGCAAGCGACGAGGCTGTGGCCGGGGACGGGAAGGTCTACGACACGGACCGGATCATGTACATGCGTAACCACCTGGCCCAGCTGCAGCGGGCGACCGCCGACGGCGTGCCCGCGAAGGGGTATTTCTACTGGAGCCTCATGGACAACTTCGAGTGGTTTGAG
>CBILQL010000494.1:0-4486 GCA_966238865.1 uncultured bacterium | reverse complement strand
CTGCCGGGGCCGCGGCCGCCGGAGCGGCGGAAGCGGCCGCCGGAGCCGGCCGCGGCGGCGCCGTCGGCACCCCCGCGGTCAGCGCGTCGCCGGGATCGACCGCGCCCATGGCCCGTTCCAGTAGCTGATCTGCCAGAGGAGAAACATCCCCGTTACCATGGCCTGCCCCGCCAGGAAGGCCCCGAAGAATCCGCGCCCGCCGCCGGTCGACGCGAGCCCGGGTGCGCCCCCGGACGCGGGTTCCGGCGCGGACCAGCCGTGGAGGCCCGCCAGGAAGAGCAGCACCGGATGCAGCGCGAAGAGGAAGGCATGCAGCCACATCTCCCCGCCCGTGCAGGCGCCGGCGTGGATCCATTCGTCCTTGGTCACGAACAGGGTGGAGAAGGCGGCGGCGTCGAGGTAGAGGCCGAGGCCGGCCGGCAGACCGTTGAAACCGGCGGAAAAGCCGGGCCCGGCGGCGGCCGGCGCCGCCAGGGCGAGCAGGTAGCAGACGAGAACGGTCAGAGTGTCGGCGGGATGGCCCCAGCGCTCCCAGCGTCCCAGCCCGCGGCGGCGGTGGTACCACGCCTCGTCGACGATCATGGCCAGGGCGTGGACCAGGTAGAGGGCCGGCGCCGCGTACCAGGCCCAGGAGGGCATGCTCAGGCCTTCCGCAGCACGGCGCCGTAGACCGTGAGGCCGGGCCCGAAGGCGAGGCTGGTGACGAGGGTGCCGGCGGCGACGGCGGGATCGGCGGCGACGCGTGCCCAGATATGCGGCAGGGTGGCCGAGGACATGTTGCCGCAGTCCCGCAGCACGCCCCGGCTGGCCTCGACCTGCGGGGGCGCCAGCTCGAGCTGGGCGGCCACCTGGTCGATGATGCGCGGGCCGCCGGGATGCACGGCGAAGATCCCGGCTCCAAGGGCCTCGGCCGGATCCGCGTCCGCGGCGGCGAAGAGGTCCCGCAGGAAGCCCTTGAGGGTCCCGGCGATGAGCTCGGGCACCTCGCGCGCCAGGGTCATGCGCATGCCGTTGCCGGCCAGGGTCCAGCCCATGGCGCCCAGGGAGGACGGCGCCAGGGCTTCGCGGCAGCCCAGGAAGGCCAGGGCCGGGCCGGGCCTCCGCTCGGAGGTCGCGCTGTAGCGGATGTGGCCGTCGGCGAAGAGGCTCTGCACCACCAGCTGCTCGGGCTGGTGGCGGGTCGGATCCAGGTGCAGGGTGCAGGCCTCGGCGTGGACGATGTCGACGCGCAGGTCGAGCCGGCCGCTCCCGCCGCGGCGCGCTTCCAGGGCCAGGTGTCCGGCGGCGATGCGCACGGCCGGCATGGAGGCGTAGCATCCCATGTGATAGGCATGGGTGATTCCGGTGCTACCGTGCCATCCGCGTTTCGACGCCAGCTTCTGCACGGCGCTGGGCGCGTCGTACCCGGTGCAGGTCACGTGCACGATCTCGCCGGGGGGATCCTCCCCCTCGGGATGGAAGTCCTCGGCCCGGCGATCGGCGATCTCGGAGAAGATCCGCATGCGCTCTTCCATGCCGGCGCCGGCGGGATGCCGGTCCAGGTCGAAGATGCGCATGCGGTCCCACTCGAAGTGGAGGAAGTCGGGCAGGTCGTGGCCGCGGCGCGCCAGGCTGTCCGGGCCGCAGCCGAAGCGGCGCACATGCCGCTCCATGGATCGGCGGAATGCCTCCTCGTCGAAGCCGGCGTCCCCGGCGCCGCGGCGCAGCGCGGATTCCGCCCGGGCATGGGCGCGGCTCAGCCAGGCCACCGATTCCTCGTGGCCGGCGGAATAGGCGGGCCGCAGGATGCGGAAGTCCCCGAGGTAGGCGGCGGGTTGCATACCGCCTATAGATAATTATTTCGGACTAGCGGCTATAGAAGAACTTGCCCAGGATCCGGGATCCGGACTGGACGAAGTAGACGCCCGTGGGGGCGTCGGCGCCGGAGGCGGTGCGGCCGTTCCACTGGTAGAGGTAGCCGGTGGGGTGCAGGGTGGCGATGCGGTGGCCCATCATGTTATAGAGGCCCAGGGCCTTCTCCTGGGACACCGTCCCCTCCCCGGGGCGGATGAGCATCATGTCGCCGGATCGGCTGGCCTGGAATTCCGAGGTCTTGGGCTTGGCGGCCGCCCGGACGCCGACCGGGGGCGGGGTCGAATCGTAGAGCACCTTCATGATCTGGACCTTGAAGGCGACGGTCTGGGTGTCGTTCGCGACCTCGTCCTTCCAGGTCGCGAGCAGGGTCTCCTGCAGCGTGGCGGAATCGGGGTGGCTGGCCAGGGTCTGGTAATAATGGGTGGATGTCCCCTTGGGCACGCCGGTGACCCTGTCCTTGATCGTCTGGGTCATGACGGCGGTGCCGTAGAAGACATGCGGCCGGGCCGCGCCCTGGAGCTTGCCGATGGCCTCGACGAGGCGGGCGGAGGTGCCCACGGAATCGGCGATTCCGAACCAGTATTCGAAATCCACCGTGCTGTCCAGGGAGTACTTGCCGGCGAACAGCCGGATGGAGTTGTCGCCCGTGGTCACCGATGTGAAGGCGTTGGAACCGGTGCGGCGGGTGGCGACGTCGATATTGGTCTTCTTCCAGTCGGTGCACGCGCCGTTGCCTTCGAAGCGGGTGACCACCTCGTACTCGGTCGACGGATGGATGATCTCCACCCCTTGCATGGACTTGTCCACCGTGTTGCGGCCGGTGGCCTGCAGCGACGAGGCCGTGGGGCCGGCCAGGGTGGTCAGGACGCCGCTCTGCATGTAATAGGTGTTGTCGCAAACCGCCGCCCGGGCGGCGACGGCGAGCAGGAGACCGGCGCTGAACGCCGCCATCAGGGACCGTATGGAAACTTGGATGGTCTGCATGCTCATTCCCCGGGAAAGGCGGGCTCGGCTCCTTCATAATCTATGCGGAAAAAGCCCGTTTGCAAACCTCTTTCCCGCAATTTGTAGCTTTTTCAGATGATTTCCCCGGTCCGCGAAGAGGCCCCGAATACCGGCAAAACCCTGGTTTTCTGCCCTATCGGGTTGGGAAATTTCATCATGGCCACCCCGGCGCTGGCCTTCCTGTCCCGGGAACTGGGCCGGGAGAACCTCGACATCCTGGCCCTCAAGGGAAGCATCCGTGCCATGGCCGAATCCAGCGGGTATTTCGGGAGGGTGCACTTCTGGGACCCGGACCGTCAGGGCCTCGGGCGCGGCATCCGGGTCCTCCGCGATCTTCGCGCCTCCGGCTACCGGCATTCCCTGTCCCTGTTCCCCACGTCCCACTGGAAATTCAGCGTCTTCGCGGCGCTCTCGGGCGCGCGTGAGCGCTCAGGCTTCCGTTACCCCCACCAGAAATGGCCGGAGCGTCTGCAGCGCCTGTCGCTGCCGCTGGATCGGAACGTCCATGATACCGACCAGAATCTTCGCCTCGCGGAAGCCTTCCTGGGAAAGCCCTGCCCGCCTCCCCACCGCCTCGTCTTCCCTCTCAAGCCCGCGCCTTATACAGGCCCCGCCGTCGCAGGCGTGGACCCCGCAGGGACGGCCGCAGCCGGGGCCGGGGTGGATTCCGCAGGGGCCGGGACGGACGCTGCCGGGATCGGCTACTTCGTCTGCCATCCGGGATCCAGCGCCGAACGCGGCATGGAGGAGAAACGCCTGCCCCCGGAGGCATTCGCCTCCCTCATCGCCTCCATCCATAGGGAATTCGGCCTCGTCGCCCTGCTCATCGGAGGCCCCGAGGAGTCGGCGCTGCGGAAACGCATCCTGGAGCTGGCGCCGGAGGCGGCCCGCGAGGCGCCTTCGGGGCCCCTTGAGATCGTGGCGGGCCAGATCGCGGGGAGCCGCTTCTTCCTGGGCAACGACTCGGGGCTCATGCACGTCGCGGCGGCCCTGGGCAAGCGCTGCGCGGCCTTCTTCGGCCCCACCGACGAGCGCCGCACCGGCCCGTACGGCTGGCGCGACGCCATGGGCGCGTCGACCCGCCACCTGATCCTGCGCAAGGCGGGCCTCGCATGCGCCCCCTGCTGGACCGTGGACAGCATCGGCATCAATCCCCCCTGCGTGCACGGGGACACCCGATGCCTGCGCCGGCTCTCCCCCGGGGAAGCCTGGCCGTCCCTGCGCGCCTTCCTCGCCGACGTCCTCGCTCCCGGGACCGGAGTCCCTGGAGTCGCCCCCGGGACTTGAGTCCCTGGAGTCGCTCCCGGTGCCGGAGTCGCCGGAACCAGCCGGCTTAGCGCTTCAAGGGCTTGAGCCCGTGCCGCTCCCGGAGGGCCCGGGCCGCGGCCCACACCGCCTTGTCCGCCGCCAGGAAGCGCGTCAGCGCCGAGGCCGTGCAACCGAGGGCGGCCGAGGTCTCGGAAACACGTCCGACGCGCGCGTCCAGGGCAGGGACTGTTCCGGCGTCGCGAGGTGGTTGTGAGGTGACGTCGGCATGGGCGCAGCCTGCTTCGGTCCCTGGATCGGGTTGTAAGCGGCCCAGATGCCCACCGGCGGCGTCACCGTGTCGATGAAACCCATCGCGACG
>CBILQL010000493.1:0-4490 GCA_966238865.1 uncultured bacterium | reverse complement strand
TGACCTATCGCGCCAAGCATGCCTCCGAACCCGCCCGTGCCGTCCTCAGGGTCACCGGTCTCATCCCGGATTCCGCCGGCCTGCCCGGCAACCTGCTGCTGGTCGACGATCGGGACTTCTACGCCTTCTACTACGCGGCCTGGCCGGCCCCGTCGCCGGAGGCCTGGCTGCCGGATTCCGGCCACTCCCTGTTCCCCCTGGTGAACCGGGAGTGGGTCCTGATGGAACGCACCCGGACCACGGAGGCCATGCAGCGCAAATACCGGGAGGCCACGCGCCTCAAGACCCGGGCCACTCTGGTGGACGTGCAGACCATGTACGAGAGCGCCAGCATGATCGTCAAGCTGGAATACGCCCTGAACCTCATCACTTTGGTGGCCGTGCTCATCCTGTTCTTCATCATCCAGGTGGGGGTGGTGAACACCCTGCGCATGACCATCAAGGAGCGCACCCGGGAAATCGGGACCATGCGCGCCATCGGCATGCCGCGCCGGGACGTGCATACCCAGTTCATGCTGGAGACCCTGTTCCTGTCCGCGGCCGCCTGCGCCGTCGGGGTCGCCCTGGCCTTCGCCGGGATGGCCGCGCTGGGCCGTCTCACCTTCGACCTGGCGGACAATCATATGGGCATGCTGCTGGTGAACGGCCATCCCCATTTCCTGCCCACCCTGGGCGGCACGGCCCTGTACGTGGCGCTGATCCTGGCCATCGCCGCCGCCACCGCCTGGTTCCCGGCCCGGCGCGCCGCCAAGCTGTCCCCGTCCGAGGCCCTGAGGCATTTCGGATGACCCCCGCGAACCCGGCCCGGCCCGCGCCCGGGCCGCGAACCTTGGAGAACGCACCATGCTGATGAACCGGATGCCGAGCGCCTTCCGCGCCGCGCGCGCCTGCCACGCCCTGCTGCTGGCGGCCCTCGGGACCGCTATCCCCGCCTGGGCGTCCCCGCCCTCCGGGGCCGACATCATCAAGCGGATGGAGGCGAACACCAGCCTGACCACCGACGCCACGGCCACCGTGAAGCTCACCCAGCAGAAGGCCGGGCAGGGCCTCAAGAACTTCGACATGCTCTTCTTCCGCCGGGATTCGGACGATTCCTTCCTGATCTATTTCCGCGCGCCGGAATCGGAGAAGGGAAACGGCTACTTGCGGGTGGGGGAGAATTTCTGGATGTACCGGCGCAACACCCGATCCTTCCAGCACATCAACCGGGACGAGAACATCGGCGGCACCGACGCCCAGGGCGACGATTTCGAGGATCGTCCGCTCACCGAGCTGTATGCCACCGCCAAGGATTCCTCCGGGGGGGAGAAGGTGTCCGAGGACGTCCTGGGCAAGGTGCCGGTGTACCGCATCGAGGTGAACGCCAAGGTCAACGACGTGGACTATCCCCGCAAGGTGTGGTGGGTGCGCCGGGACAACTTCCTGCTGCTCAAGGAGACCTCCTTCGCCCTCTCGGGCGCCCTGATGCAGACCGCATATTTCCTCAAGTACACGCCCATCAAGGGCCGCTTCGTGCCCGTCGAGAATATTTTCATCGACGAGTTCGAGAAGGGCAACAAGACCAAGATGACCCTCAGCGACATCTCCCTGGACCCCATCCCGAACGAGGTGTTCACCAAGGCCTACCTGGAGAACCTGAGCAAATGAAAAGGCCGCTCCTCGCGCTGTGCCCGGCCCTGCTGTTCGCCGTCCGCCTCCCGGCCCAGGACATCGTCGTGGACGAGAACGTCCTCTTCGGCGACACCATCTCGATCACCGACAGCGCGCGCGTCGCGGCCCCCTCCCGCTCCGGCGATTCCGCCGGGTCTGACCGCAAAAGCGTGGGCTTCTCGGGCAACGTCATCGCTGTGTCCCAGGGCGCCGTCACCCGGGACTATTTCGGCTCCCCGGACGTGGAGGAGTCCAGCCTGGCCAATGCCGTGGTGGGGAATGCCGCCCTGGACGTGCGCCTGCTGCGCAACTACAAGGCCTTCGCGGAGCTGGAATGGAGCTTCTCGCCTTCCGGGGCCGCCCTGGCCGCCGATTCCGGGACCGATTTCCGGGTGCCGGAGATGTTCCTGGACGCCAACATCCGCCGCCGGGCCTATTTCCGGGTAGGCAAGCAGGTGCTGCAATGGGGCCGCAACGCCTTCTTCAATCCCACCGATCTCATCAACGTGGAGCGCAGGACCTTCTTCCGGCGCATCGGAAGCCGCGAGGGCGTGTACGGCGCCAAGGCGCATGTCCCCTTCGGCACCGCCTGGAACCTCTACGGCTTCCTGGACGGCCATGGGGTGGACCGGCCGGACAGCGTGGCGGGGGCCTTCCGCGCGGAGCGGCTCCTGGGCCGCACCGAGATGTCGGCGATGATCTGGGGACGCGCCGGCGCCCCTCCCGTGTACGGCGCCGACGTCTCCACCCGCCTGTTCGGTCTCAATCTCACCGGCGAGGCGGCCTTGTACCAGGCCTTCGAAGCGCCCGTCCTGGACCTTACCGGGAGCTTCCCCGCGGTGGTGGAACGCCGCGAGGAATGGGCTCCCCGCGTGGCCTTCGGCCTGGGCCGTTCCTTCCGCGTCTCCGGGGTCAAGGATCGCCTGAACGTGGTGGGCGAGTACTATTATAACGGGCCCGGCAATGACAGGCGAACCCTGGGCCTCGCGCCGTTCCTGGCGACGGTTCCCGGCGACGGCCTTCCCGGGAGCGGGATTTCCGGGTTGGAGCAATCGTCCCTGCTTGTGAACTCCGGCTTCTACGAACCCAATTCCTATTCCAAACACTATGCAGCCTTCTTCACCACCTTCGACAGGTTCTTGCGCCGGAATCTGACTTTGGTCTTCAACGCCATCGGCAACCTGAACCAGCGTTGCGCCCTGCTGTCCGGAGGCATCACCTACCAGGACCTCAACGATTTCAGCCTCAGTTTCACGGTGAACGGCTTCGCGGGCCCGGACGACACGGAATACACGTTGGCCGGCCAAGCCGTGCAGGCGCAGATCATCGCCGAAGCCGCGTTCTGAGCGGAAACACGCGGTCGGACGGCGGCGGCGCGGAGAAACAGCCCTGCGGCTTAAGCATGCCGGAATGGCAGAGGCAGAGACAAAGACTCCAGATGCTTTGTCAATATGACAGAAGATGTGCCAATATGGCGCGATAACCTGTCGATAAGGCGCGTTCGAGGAGTGTAAAAGCCCACTCCAGCCGTGCCCGACCCCTTCCAAGACGGAATTTTTCCGGCAATCGGCGAAGCCAGACCCTCCCAGGGGCGATTGGCTCGTATCTTGCCACTCTGACGTAGCGGAGGAATTTCATGCGCATTACTTTCCTGGGCGGCACCGGCACAGTCACCGGCTCGAAATATCTGGTTGAATGGGAGGGGCGCAGGCTGCTCGTCGACTGCGGCCTGTACCAGGGCCTCAAGCCCCTGAGGCTCCGGAACTGGAACCCGTTCCCGGTCCCGCCCGCCGACCTCGATGCGGTGATCCTCACCCATGCCCACCTGGATCACAGCGGTTACCTGCCCCGCCTGGTCAAGGAAGGCTTCGCCGGGACCATCTATTGCACGGCGGGAACCCGGGACCTTGGCCGCATCCTGCTCCTGGACAGCGCCATGCTCATGGAGGAGGAGGCGGAGCATGCCCGGCGCCACGGCTATTCCCGGCATCGGGACCCGGCCCCGCTGTATACCTCCGGGCACGTGGAGAAGACCCTGCGGCTGATCCGGAGCGTGCCCTGGGGGACGCCCTATCGCCTGCGCAACGGCATGGAATTCACCTTCCGCAAGGCCGGGCACATCCTGGGGGCCGCCACCATCCAGCTCCGGCAAGGCGGCGTGTCCCTGACCTTCTCCGGGGACCTGGGCCGGAAGGATGATCCGCTCTTCCCGCCTCCCGAATGCCTGGCTCCCACCGATTACCTGGTGGTGGAATCCACCTACGGGGACCGCACCCACGAGGCGGTCGATCCCCTGGATCAGATAGAGAAGGCGGTGAAGGATGCGGTCCGGAAGGGCGGCGCGCTCCTCATCCCCTCCTTCGCGGTGGGGAGGACCCAGGCCCTGCTGTACCGCCTCTGGCAGCTGAAGCAGGCGGGGCGGCTGCCGCATGTCCCCATCTTCGTCGACAGCCCCATGGCCATCGCCGCCACCGAGCTCTATGCCCTGCACGCCTCCGACCATGCCGTGGGCCCGGAGCGGTGCGAGGAGGCATTCGGCATCGCGCAATACGTGAAGCTGCCCGAGGACTCCAAGGCCCTCTCGCGCCGCGAGGGGCCCATGATCCTCATCTCCGCCAGCGGCATGGCCACCGGCGGACGCATCCTCCACCATCTCAAGGCCTTCGCCCCCCGGCCCAGCACCACCATCCTCCTGGCAGGTTACCAGGCGGCCGGCACCCGCGGGGAAGCCCTCGCGCGGGGAGTCCGGGAGATCAAGATCCACGGGGAGTACGTCCCGGTGAATGCAGAGGTGATCGGCATGAATAATTTCTCCGCCCATGCCGATGCCGGGGAAATCC
>CBILQL010000492.1:0-4497 GCA_966238865.1 uncultured bacterium | reverse complement strand
GGACTCCCCGGACGGCACGCAGGCGAGCAGGCACGCGGCCGCGAGCAGGCCGGCGACCGCGAGCAGGAGGGCCGCCGGCTTCAGGCGCGGGGCCGGCCGCGCGGGACGCGGCGCCGACGGGTGCGGGACCGGCCGCATCAGGGGCCTCCCCGGCTGCGGGTCAGGGGAATGAAGAGCAGGCTGAGCTGGTAGACCATGTCCTCGCCCGAATCCTCCGAGGCGATGGCCATCACCTTCTTGCGGAAGGACCGCAGCTCGGACTTGATGCGCTGGAAGCCGTAGCGGGACAGGCTCATGGTCACGCCGCTGACGTCCCGGCAGGCGGCGGGATGGCGATCGATGGAACGCCGCGCCAGGTCGAGGACCGACTTGTGGAAGCCGGCCACCGCCAGGGAGGCGATCTCGTCGCCGGTCGACAGGGTGGGGTGCGAAACCGTGTAACGCCCGGGGCCGTCGCGTTCCAGGAGGCAGAGGCGGAGGAGCAGATCCACCGAGTCCCGCGCCTGCCTGGCGGTGATGGGCGGATCGAGCAGGCGGGCCATCCGCTCCCAATCCTCGCCCAGCTCCAGGACCGGCAGGAGCGATCGCAGGGCGCTGTGGTACCAGGAGGAGTAGAATTCGAATTGATCCTGCCGCAGCTTCTGATGGACGCCGTACTTCCGGATTTCGCACAGCCTCCGCCAGCAGCGCTCCTTCTCCAAAGTGTTGGGAGCCTGGTTGAAGCGCACCAGGGCCTTGAAATACTCGGCCTGTTTTTCCGGAAAGCGGAAGAATTCGGACAACTTGTCGGCGCCGTCCTGGGACAGGTTCCGGTCGCCGCGCATCACGCGCAGGAGGAAGTCGCGGGCCTTGAACCCGGAGCGCTCGGCCAGCATCCGCAGGGAGAAGCGAGGATTGGCCAGCTTCTTCTCCTCGTACCAATCCCTCAGGAAGCGGCGGTAGTCGTCATAGGCGAACAGCGAGTCCATGGGCCTGGGTAAAGAATAGGCGGAAGCCCGGCGTCTGCCAAGCGAAAATCCGGATATGGCGTCTTTTCCAGACAACACCGTGCCGACGGTGCCGGCGACCGGGCGGAATCGCATAAATCCCTGGCTGGCGGGGCGGGGAAAATTATATTGGGCAAGTGGGGCATCCCCGCGGCTATCCGGCAGGCAGGCCGGTGCGGGCAAGGTCTTTCGTGCATGGGGTGTGCCTTTGAGCAAGTCTAGGATTCTGGTAATGGACGACGAGGAACTGGTCCGCAGCGTCGCCGGGAAGATGCTGGAGTTCCTGGGGTACGAGGTGGCCACCGCCAAGGATGGCGTGGAGGCCATCGACCTGTTCAAGAGCCGCCGTTCGGCCGGAGCCCCCTTCGACGCCGTCCTCCTCGACCTGATCATCCCCAACGGCATTGGAGGCGTCGAAACCCTGGCCGAGCTCCTGCGCATCGATCCCGACGTCAAGGGCATCATCTCCAGCGGCTACGGCGATTCGGGCCCCGAGGGGGTGGCCTTGTCGGGCCACGCGGCCATCATCGGCAAGCCCTACGAGTTGAAGAAGCTCAAGGAGACCCTGGAACGGGTCCTCCAGCATTCCCGGGCCTGACGGGCCTGAATCGCCTGAAGGGCCCGGGATGCGGCCCGATCAAGGCCGCTTCCGAAGGATCATTTCGACGCGATGCGGATGGGGAGATCGACGATCACGAGGTCGGGATTCACCCCGTCGGGATCGGATTGCAGGATGGCCTTCAGCGTGGTGGCGAGTTCGAGCACGCGCACCTTGTAGTTCACGTCCGCGGACGTCCGGTTGCTGAGCTTGAGCACCAGCTTGTTGACGCCGATATCCTTGACCTGGAGCACGCGGTTGCCGTTGAAGCTGGCCGCGGCCTGGTTGCCGGCCGAATAATCGACCTTGAGCAGCTCGGCCAGCGAGGCCATCTGGCCCGGAGCCAGGCGGTGCAGCTTCTCGCAGGTCATGGGATTGGCCTTGAAATAGACGTCGTGTCCGAACTTGCGGAAGATGAGCACCTGGCTCTGGTAGCGGGGGCTCTTGTCCAGCTGGCGCTGGATCTCGCGGCAGGAGGCCTGGGACAGGACCTCGGCGGGCTTGGAGGCGGCCGGGTTCGCCCCGGAAAGCAGCACGTAGCCGGCCACCAGGGCGACGACTCCCAGCACCAACCCGATGGCGGCGATCTTCGGGAAGCCGGGCTTCTCCTGCAGGCTCATGAGCCGGGCCATCTGATCGGCCTGGGAGCTGCGGGCGTTGAGCTGGCTCTGCAGGCTGCTCAGGTTGCTCTTGGCGGTGGACAGTTCGCGCCGTGTCTCGATCAGGGTCCGGTTGGCCCTCTGCACCTCGTACTCCAGGCGCACCTTCTCGTAGAGGGCATCCAGGCTGGCGAGGCTGTTCTCCAGCTGGCGGATGTACATGGAGGGGCCGTCGTAGGAGCAGACGATGGAGCGGAAGGTCATGAACAGGGCCAGGAGCTTCTGCAGGTCCGCCTGCCCGTTCTGCGGGAGGTTGCGGGACGACTGCATCTCCAGGGACCGGGCGAGGCGCATCTCCGCCAGCGCGGCCGCGTCCATCCATTCCTCAACGCCGTGGAAGGGCCGCGACGCCGCCGCCCGCGACGGGGCCTCGTACTGGATGATGAAGCGGCACAGGGCCACCTTCAGGTCGTTCAGCTTGATCTTGGCGCGATGCAGCTCCACCAGGTTGCCCTGGGCCCGCCCCTTGAGATCCTCGTATTCGGATTCGGTCCTGCGGTCCAGGCCCTTGCCCTTGAGCCGCTCCATGTCGGTCTGGAAGGCGGCGATTTCCTCGATGACGCGGTTGGCGTCGCCGAGCGAGCTTTCCAGGTAGCGGTTGACGCTCTGGAAGTTGGTGGCCTTCTCCCGGCCCAGCGAATGGACCAGGGCCATCACGAAATTTCCGGCCTGGAGACGCGGATCCAGGAAGAGGCGGATGACCTCCGGAGTGGGCTGGGTGACCTCGACCAGCTTCATGGGAGGGGGGGCGGTGAGCACCGGACTCTGCATAGAGGTTGAGTGTCGAAAAGTGTCATCCCGGTTCCAAGCCATGGCCATGCCGATACGTCCAAGTGACCGGTTCGTCCCGGTTCCAGACATCGCTTAGATCCATATAATAGAATGTTTTCCCCGGTATCGCGTTGCGATTCCGGGGCCTTCGCCGAGCCTCCCGAGAGCTTTGGGACAACCCCTCCGGGAGGCGGGTTTCCCCCCTCATCGGGGGGTTGAAAATCTGGGAAATCGGATCAGAAGCTGTAGCTGATCCCAGGGAGACGGTAGCGGTAATAGAGCTCGGAGCGCCCTGACTTATCGCCCGATCGGGGACGCGACTGGAGCTCGGGGACGGGGATGGGATTGAAGGCCAGGCGATCGGTCCAGGAGCGGGGGGCGGAGGCGGGCCTGTCCTGCATGCCGGAGGTGAGCAGGTCGGTGGCGATGTATCCGATCAGGGAGCCGCCTACCAGCAGGCTGGAGACCAGCACCTTGTTGGCGTAGTCGGAGTTGTCCTCGTCGAGGGTGAGGATGAGGACTCCGGTGCCCATGAGGGCGCCCGCGGCCGTGCCCAGGAGATTGTAGAAGCCGCGCTCGTTGTTGTCGTAACGTTCCTTGAAGTACCACAGGCCTTCCATGAAGCCCAGCGTGCCGCCCGCCAGGGCGGCCCCCAGCCAGGGCCGCACCGTGGACGCGTCGGCGAGCGCCGCGATCTCGAGCCCGATGCCGGCCCCGAGGGCGGCATGGGTGAGGATGCCGGTGGTCACGCCGCCGGGGATGTCCTCGTCGGCGCGGTAATACTGGGAGATGAAATGCCCGGCGGTGGCGAAGGCCACGCTTTGGCCGAGGCCCAGGCGGATCACGGACTCGATGTTCGGATCCAGGTGTTCGTAGTAGAGGAAAGGGGTGAAGAAGCCCAAGGTGCCCAAGCCGGCCGCGAACTTGCTCTGGGTCTCGATGCGTCCCGGCCTGCCCACGTACCTGTCCCCGAGCGCATAGCCGCCCCAGACCCCCAGGGGATAGGCGGCCAGCGATGCGAAGGCGGCGGTGCGATAGGCGTCGAAATCATCGCCCATGGCGGCGAACGGGAGGGCGTAGGCGGCGTAGGTGGAGGCGATGGACAGGTATCGGGTGCCCAGGAAATGGGCGTCCTCGAAGGTGCGCGTCCGTGCGAACCAGAGATGGGCGCCGAAGGTGGCCGGCGCGATGAGCAGGGGCATGGCCCAGTAGACCCGCGGATTTTCCACGTCGAGGGCGAAGGGGATGGACACGCCGTAGATGTAGGTGGAGACCGGCACCTGCCAGGCCATGTAGAGGATGCGGTTGCGGCGCTGGATGGTGGCGTTTCGTCCCGGGGTCCGCTCCGCGGCCGGGCTCGCCCCGACCCCGGCATCCGGCCCTTGCGCGGCCCCCGCGAATGCAGATGTCCCCGCCGCCGAAGCCGCGCCGACGCGCGGAGCCGCGGCTTCCGGCGTCCACAGGCTGACCGGCACGCCGGCGG
>CBILQL010000491.1:0-4502 GCA_966238865.1 uncultured bacterium | reverse complement strand
GGCTCCCGGACAGGAGGCCCATGGCTAGAGCTAACCTGATGCGGCTGGAAGAGGGCAAGCTCTACTATTCCATCTCCGAGGTCTGCTCGATGACCGGCCTCGAGCAGCACGTGCTGCGCTACTGGGAGAGCGAATTCCCCCAGCTCCGGCCCAAGAAGAACCGCTCCGGGAACCGGGCCTACCGGAACAAGGAAATCAAGATCATCCGCTACATCAAGTACCTGCTCTACGACGAGCTGTACACCATCCCCGGCGCCAAGAAGAAGATGGCCGAGGCCAACCTGTCCGACCTGGAGGGCCAGATGACCCTGATCCGGGTTCCGGCGGCGCCGGCGCGGGAGAAGGACACCCATGCCGCCGCTCCCGGCGGCCACGGCTCGGGGAACGGCCAGGCGGTCGTCCCCACGGCGCCGGAGGCGGAATACGGCGATGAGGCGGATTCGGAATCCGAAGCGCATGCCGAGGACGGCGACCATCCGGAGGCGACGCCCGGACCCGAAGCCCGGGCCTCCGAAGATCGCCGGCGCGGCGAGCTCCTGCGCATGCTGGAAGACCTCAAGGGACTCCTGGCCCATCTCCGTTCCGCGGGGGCGGCGCCCGCCCCGGAAGGAGGGATATCCCTGGAAACCTCGGCTACCGACGCGGGCGGCGGCCCAAGGCTGTCCCACTGATGTTCCCGACCTTCTCGAATACCGTCTCCACCCATATCCGCGGGCACGGCCATGCCGTGTTCCAGTTGCGCGACGGGCTCTTCGAGCTCAAGACCCAATCCTCCGATGAGGCGGCGATCGGGAAATCCTGGATCACGCGCACCCGCCTGGTGGCGGAAGGCCTTTCCGACCAGCCCTACATCCACCTGGACATCCGCACGCCCTTCGGCGAATCCGTGGACGAGACCCAGGTGGACGGCGCCCTGGCGGAGAGCCTCGGCGCCCGCCGCGAGCGCTACGGCAAGGGCGGCTGGCACATCCAGTTCATCGAGGACACCAACCTGGGATCCAACCATCGCGTCTTCCTGGACCTGAAGGATCTCAAGGACTCCGCCGGCACCCAGGTCGGGATGGACGCCGCCCTGCCCCTCGAGGTGGCGGTGGAGGCCCTGGCCGAGGCGGTGTTGCCCCGGTGTTCCGAGCCGAATTTCCAGCTCCTCGTGGGGGGATCGGAGTGCTGCTATTCCGTGCTGTACGTGGGCGGGTCGCCGTTCCACGTGCTGCGCGTCCGCGAGGCGGCCGGCGAAAAGGTGGCCGCGCGGCTGGCCAAGCACCGGGAATTCGCCCAGAGCCAGGGGAAGGGTGGGCCGTTTCGGACCTACCTGTGCCCGGGCGATCCGCTTGCGGCCTGCGAGGCCGTGCGGGCCCTTTCGCCCGAGATAGTGGATTTCGGCCTGGGTCCGGCCGGAGACCCGGCCGCGAAAGCGAACAAGGGACCTGCCAAAGGCGCGGCTGCCGGCGCGCAAGACGCGGAAGCCGGCGCGGGCGCGCGGAACGGCGACGGGATTCCGTTGTACCTGCATCTCGGCCTGGCCCTGGCGGCATCCAAGCGCGAATACGCCGATCACAATCGCGTCTTGCGGGAAGGCCGGCTCAGGAACCGCAATGTGCGGGGCCGATCCCGCTTCGCTGCGGCCATGGTCGTCACGGCCCTCCTCTGCGGCCTCGCTGCCGGCGCCTACGCCCTGGCCATCCGGTTCTCCCAATCCGAGGCCATGCGCCTGTCCGCCAAGGCCACGGCCTACCAGGCCCAGGTGGAGGCCATCCGCGAACTGCGGTCCGAGCGCCTCCGTCTCTTCGGATCCCTGGCCGGCCTCAAGCCCCTGTGGAGCGGACCCATCCCCTGGGGAGAGGTCTTCGCCGACCTGGAGGCGGCCCTGCCGGCCCAGTCCGGCGTCGACGGGCTGCAGGTCGCCCGGGGCGCCGAAGGCGCCCTCGCCCTGTCCTTCCGGGCCTGGGTGAAGGATTGGGACGCGGTGGGCCGCATCGAGCGCAAGCTCTCCGAATCCCGCTTCCTGGAGGAGGTGTCCATCTCCGAGCAGCGCAAGGACCTGGCCTCCGGCGCCGTGGTCTTCCACGTATCGTGCAGGTTACGACCATGACCCAGGAATCCCAAACGTCCCTGGCCGCCCTCCTCTGGAGGGACCGCTGGACGGCCGCTGCCTGGGTGGGCCCGGCCCTCCTCGCCGCCGTCTTCGCCCACCAGGTGCTGCTGCCGCTGGCGGCCCGGCACACCGAAACGCAAGCCGCCCTGGCCACCCTCCGGGAGAACACCTACGAGGCCGGCTGGCTCGATTCCACCCAGGCGGCGCTCACGGAGGAGACCGCCCTGCTCAAGGCCTTCCACGACTCGCGCCGCGCCTCGCTGTCCCGGGATTCCAGCGTGCAATCCGCCACCGACCGCATCCGCGCCCTGGCCCAGGGAAGCGGCATCGAGGTGATCAAGACCACTCCGGTCCTCGCCCGGTCCGATTCCCTCGGCGTCCTCAAGGTCAAGGTGGAAGGCTATTCCCGCTTCGCCGACCTGCAGGCCTTCTTCAAGGTCCTGCGGAAAGGGCATCCGGACCTGTTCCTGGAGGAGATGCAGATCCGCCAGGGCGGGGAGCGGTCCGGCAACCGGCTGGAAACCTCCCTGGTCCTGCACACGTACGCCGAGGGCCGGAGGATGCCGAGATGACGGATCGGTTGCGCGCCCTGTGGCCGGCGCTCCCGGCCCTGGCCATCGCCTGGTTCGCCGGCGCCGCCTTCGTGGAGAAATACCCAAGGCGTCCCGAAGGCGCGCGCAGCCACGCCTTCGCAGCCCGCGGCCCGGATTCCCTGCTCGTCCGCTTCCGCCGGGAGCTTGCCGAGGACAGCGCCGCGGACTCCATCCGCGCGGCGGCGAATTTCTTCCGCCCCATCCGGGCGCCCCGCCCCCCGGCGGAGAGCCGCGCCGGAACCATGACCGTGCCGCCTCCGCCGCGCAATTATCAGCTCAACGGCACGGTGGGACGGGACGTGGCCACCATCACCAACAATTCCGGGCGCAAGCTGATCCTCAAGGTGGGCGATGTCGTGGATTCGGCCGAAGTGATCTCCATCGAGCCCAACAAGGTGGTCCTGCGGGACCGGGCCGGCAGGTTCGAGCTCCAGACGGGGAAATGATCGTGGCCGCCGCCGGACCGGACCCCGGGCGGGAAGTCTCCGCGGCCAAGTGCCTCCGGGCCCGGCAGCGGGGCGCGGCGCTGCTCACCGTCCTCACCGTGCTCTCGGCGCTCGGCATCGTGGTCGCGCTGATCCTCCACCAGACCCGTCCCGGCGTCAAGGCCTGGGGCCGCGAGGCGGCCCGCATGCAGGCCCTCTACCTGGCCGAAAGCGGCCTCGGCTACCAGCTCTACCTGGAGCGCTGGTCGGACACCACCGATCCGGCCTTCGGGCCCGCGGCGGTCGAGGACAGCCTGGCGCCCCGCGACGCCTTCGCCGCCCCGGCGGACTCCTTCGTGTTCCGCTTCGACCCCTCGCTGGGGACCCCGGACGTGCGCGTGGACCGGAGCCGGGCCTTCCTGGACATGGTCGCGACCGGCGACTACCGCGGGGAGAAGGCCGTGATCCGGGCCCGCTTCGGGAAGGCCCTGGACGACAGCGTGTTCGGACCGGCCCTGACGCTGGACAACGACACCCCCCTGGAGCGCTTCGGCGGCGACCAGGTGCGCGGCTATGTCCGGCTGCGCACGCCGTCCCAGGGGGTCGCCTCGCTCCCGTGGCCGGCGGGCCTGTCCGTTTCCGGCTATACCTCCGAGTTCACGGACCGGAAATACAACGCCCTGGAAAGCTCGCTGCAGCAGCAGCTCTCGGAGGCCGGGTCCGCGAACGGCAACGGCGAGTTCGATCCCGGCCATCCCCCCGACTTCCAGGCGCGCAAGGACCGCGTCTTCCCGCTCGGCAAGGTGGAGCTCCGGAACGACCGCGACGAGACCTGGGTGATCCGCGGGCCGGGCCGCATCTTCGCGGAGCATGAGATCCGCGTCAAGGGGCGCATCCGCCTGGAGAAGGTGCAGCTGTTCAGCGGGACCGACATCACCTTCGAGGACAGCGTCACCGGGGAGGAGGTGACCGCCTTCGCGCGCGGCTCCGTCTTCTTCCACGATCGGGCGGACCTCGAGATCGAGGCCGTGGCGGTCAAGGACATCATCCTCCGCGACAAGGCCCAGACGCGCGCGGGTTCCGTCCTCATCTCCACCGGCGGCAAGGGGGGCAAGAAGCCCGGCGACTCCCTGAACGCCGTGCGCATCGTCAACGAGGCTGTCGCCCGCGGCTTCCTCATCGCCGGCGGGTCCTCGGGCCGCGTGGTCGTGGGGACGCCCGCCAACCGGGTGGAGGGCGTGATCATGGCCTCCCAGGCGTGGCTGGGCGGCACCGTGCTCGGCCCCGTGGTGGCGGGCAAGCTCCTCTGCGAGGGGACCGGGCCGAGGAATTGCCTGGGTCCGGGCCGCATCGACCGGGCGGGATCGCCCCGGGACTTCGTGCAGCCCC
>CBILQL010000490.1:0-4507 GCA_966238865.1 uncultured bacterium | reverse complement strand
GGCATGAGCAGCGGCCGCCACTCGGTGATCCCCCGGCCCTTGCGCACCAGCACGGCCGGCCCCTGCAGGATGCCGATCAGCCGGAACCAATATTGTTGGTTATACAGGCCAAGCCGGTCGAAGCCGGACAGCCCGGCGCCGCCCCTGAGAAGGGCGTCTCCCTCGGCCCGCAGCTCCGGGGCGCCGGCCGCGAGGGGGTTGCCGGAATAGGCTTCCGGCAGAGGACGTCCCAGGGCCCGGCCGAACCAGGCTTGGAGGGCCTCCAGGGATCCGCCGGCGGCGGGATCGGCGGCCGAGCCGGCGTCGCCGGTCATGCCGAGATTCCGAGGATGACGTTGGCGGGATCGAAGACGGCCGCCGCCGGGCGGCCTTCCGCCAGGCCGACGGCGCGGGGCTTCGAGGCCGGGAAGGCGGCCACCACGCAGGCCCCGCCGGAGAGGCGCAGGACGCATTCCATCTCCCCCCCCTTCTCGCGCAGGGAGAGGATCCGCCCGCCCAGCCGGTTCATGCCCGGCGCGGCCTTCCCCTTTCCGGGAGGGGCGATGGACACCCAGTTGGCCTTGATGAGCGCGAAGATCTCGTCGCCGGCGCGCAGCCCGAGGCTTTCCAGGCCGGCGCGCGTGATGCGCGCGCATGCGCGGCCGCTCCTGCCGATGCCGAGATCCACGTCCACGTTGAGGCCCTTCTCGCGCACGCCCAGGACGCGGCAATGGAGCTGGTTGCGCGCGCTGGTGGACAGGCTCATCCGCCGGATGGCGGGCGCAAGGCGATCGAAGCCCCGCATGCGCGCCTGCAGCCCCGCGAGGTACCGTTCGTGCTCCTGCTGGAGCGCCGCATAGGCCTCCAGCACCTCCTTCCCGTGCTCGGTCAGCCGCGATCCGCCGCCCTTGCTCCCGCCGGAGACGCTCTGCACGAGGGGGGAATGGGACAGGGCGTTCAGCTCTTCCAGTAGGCCCCAGGCGGTGCGGTAGCTGATGCCGGCGGCGCGCGCGGCCAGGGCGAGGGACTTCGTCTTGAATATCTGCTCCAGGAGGAGGACGCGCACCCCTCCGAGGCCCGGCTTCCCGGCGCGGCTCAGCCACAGCTCGGCGTAGGGACGCAATCCCTTGTCCGCCTTCATGCGGGTTCCCTCATGCAGGCTTAAAGTAGCAATCGGGATCCCGAGCCTCTACCGTCAAAAAGACGGCAGCACGCAGAGGGCCGGGCAGTCGTCGCCCCGGCGGAAAACCGTCCGGCATGGCGTTTTGCAATTATTTGCATAACGGGAACCGCGGCATGTCCGGGGCCGTCCGCGATCACCATTTCGAATGGTGCCTTCCCGCCCCTTGCCGTCCCTTGGAAATCCCCCACCCGATGTCTATCTCTTCGGAAGCGCGTCCCAAAGCCCCCTTAGGAAGGAGCATCCATGCCCGGATCACGACCCCTCCCCGCTCCCGCCCGGCCCCGTGGACCCTTCTTCGCGGGCCTCCAACGCCTCGCCGCCTTCGCCCTGCTCGGCGGGGTCCTCGCGGCGGCCATCCCGGTGGCGGCAGTTCCGGCGGCGCCCGTCCTGACCGTGGCCGCCGCCTCGAACGTGAAATTCGCCCTGGAGGAGATCAATGCCGCGTTCACCGCCGCCCACGGGGCGGAGGTGAAGGGCGTCTACAACTCCTCCGGGAAGCTGGCCTCCCAGATCCGCAACGGCGCGCCCTTCGACGTCTTCGTCTCCGCCGACATGGCCTTCCCGGACAGCCTGCGCGCCTGGGGACAGGCCGAAGGCGCCGCCAAGCCCTATGCCCTGGGGCTGCTTGTGCTTTGGACCACGCGCGCCGATCTCGATCCCGCCGCCGGCCTCCCCCTCCTTGCCGGCGCCCGGGTCAAGAAGGTGGCCGTCCCGGATCCGGCCCTGGCTCCCTACGGCCGGGAGGCCATGGCCGCCCTGGCCAAGTCCGGGCTCGAGGCGGCGGTCAAGCCCAAGCTCGTCTACGCCCAGAACATCGGCCAGGCCGGCCAGTTCGTGGTGACGGGCGCCGCCGACATCGGCTTCAACGCCAAGTCGGTGGTCCTGGCCCCCGACCTGAAAGCCAAGGGGAAATGGGCCGAGGTCGACCGCGCCGCATACCATCCCATCGCCCAAGGCGCCGTGCTCCTGCGCTACGGCCGGGACAACAACCCGGGCATGGCGCGGAAGTTCCTGGACTTCCTCTATTCCGATGCGGCGCGCGGCATCTTCGCCCGGTACGGCTATCTCCTGCCGGAGAAGGGGACTTGAACCGCCTGTCGGGCCGCATCCTCGGCGTCGAGTCCTCGGGCGATCTCTCCCTGGTGGAGGTCGACGTGGGCGGGCAGGTCTTGACGTCCCTGGTGCTCGACACGCCGGAGACGTCGCCGCACCTCGTCGCCGGCGCGGAGACGGCGGCGCTGTTCAAGGAGACCGAGGTGATGCTGGCGCGGCCGGGCCTGGGGCCCATGAGCGTCCGCAACCGCCTCGCCTGCCGGGTGCTCGGCCGCGAACCCGGCCGGCTGGTCACCCATTTCCGGCTCGAGGCCCGGCTATTCCGGGACGGCGCAGAGGCGCCGGCCGTCGTGCACGCCCTCGTCACCACGCGCGCCGTCGCGGAGCTGGGCCTGCGGGACGGCGAAGAGGTCCTGGCCCTCGTCAAGTCCACCGAGGTGAGCCTGGAGCGGGCGGCGCCATGAAGGGCCTGGACTGGAGCCCCATCCTGCTCAGCCTGGAGCTGGCCGGCGCCACCACCCTGGCCCTGCTGCTCCTCTCCATCCCCCTGGCCTGGTGGATGTCCCGGCTTCCCGAGCGCTTCCGCCATCCCGTCCAGGCCCTCGTGTCCATGCCCCTGGTGCTCCCGCCGTCCGTGATCGGGTTCTACCTGCTGGTCAGCTTCAGCCCCGCCTATTTCTCGGGACGGTTCCTGCGCGAGGTCCTGGGCTTCGACCTCGCCTTCACCTTCGCGGGTCTGGTGGTCGGCTCCGTGATCTTCAGCCTGCCCTTCATGGTCAATCCCATCCTCTCCGGCTTCGACGCCCTGCCCAGGAGCCTTTCCGAGGCGTCCTACGTGCTCGGCAAATCCTCGCTGCAGACCTTGCGGCTGGTCCTGCTCCCCAATCTGCGGCCGGCCCTGCTGGGAGGCACGGCTCTCACCTTCGCCCATACCATGGGGGAATTCGGGGTGGTGCTCATGATCGGCGGGAAGATCCCGGGGGAGACGCGCGTGGCCTCCATCGCCATCTACGACAAGGTGGAGCAGCTCGACTTCGCCGGCGCCAACGCCTACGCCCTCATCCTGTTCGCCCTCTCCTTCGTCCTGCTGCTGGCGCTATTCGCCGTGAACCGCCGCCTGCTGGCGCGCGCGGGGGCGCCGTGACCCCGGAGGCGCCGTGATCCGCTTCGACCTGCGCAAGCGCCTGCACACCGCCGACGGGGAGCTGGACCTGGAAGTCTCCATGGAGCTGGCGGAAGGCGAGCTGGCCGCCTTGTTCGGCCCCTCGGGATCCGGCAAGACGACCATCCTGCGCATGCTGGCCGGCCTCACCCGGCCCGACGCGGGGCGCATCGAAGCGGGCGGCGAGATCTGGTTCGACAGCGGCCGGGGCATCGACCTCCCGCCCCAGCGGCGCCGCGCGGGCCTGGTCTTCCAGGACTACGCCCTCTTCCCCCACCTCACCGTGCGGGACAACCTCCGCTTCGCCCTGCCCGGGAAATCGGCCGACGGCGAACGGCGCGTGGACGAGCTGCTGGCGGCCTTCCACCTGGAGAAGCTCCAGGGGCGCCGGCCCGACACCCTGTCCGGCGGGCAGAAGCAGCGGGTGGCCCTCGCCCGCGCCCTGATCGTGCGGCCGCAGGCCCTGCTCCTGGACGAGCCCCTGTCGGCGCTGGATCTGGACATGCGGCTCAAGCTCCAGGACGAGATCGCCCGGGCGCAGCGCCTCTTCGGGGTCTCCGCCCTGCTGGTGAGCCATGACATGGCGGAGATCTTCCGCCTGTCCCGGCGCGTCCTCTGCCTGGAACGCGGGCGCGTCGTCCGGGCCGGCACGCCCGAGGCCGTGTTCGCCCAGGACCGCCTGAGCGGCAAGTTCAAGTTCACCGGGGTCCTCCTGGACAAGAAGGCCGCCGACGCGGTGCTGGTGCTCACCTTGCTGGTGGGCGGCGAGGTGGTGAAGGTGACGGCGCTCCGCGAGGAGGCGGAGGGCTGGGAGCCGGGAGACCGCCTGCTGGTGGCCGCCAAGGCGTTCAACCCGATGATCTTCAGGATCTCCGGGGGCGATGGGAGCGCGAAGGGCGCGGCTGAGGAGCGGGCGTAAACCGTCCGCCCCTCAGCCGCGAAGGTAGCGGCACCGGTGCTTGGCCGGGAGCCCGGCTCGGGACGCGAATCAAGGCGAAGTCACGGAGACATTCCGGAACGTTGTCTTGGCCAGTTTCAAGCCCGTGGAATTGCTGACCACCAGGCCCACGTAGAAATTCGAGCTGATACTGATGTTCCTGATATTGGGAAATTGCGACCATCCGCTGCTT
>CBILQL010000489.1:0-4510 GCA_966238865.1 uncultured bacterium | reverse complement strand
CGGAGGCATTGCCGTTGTCATGGTGGGTGGCCAGCCAGGAGGCGAGATGCCCGCCCGCGGAGCACCCGAGAATCCCGACGCGGTTGGTGTCGACGCCCAGTTCCTTGGCCTTGCTCCGCAACGTGCGCATGGCGCGCTTCACGTCGTGCATGGGGACGGGATATTTGTACGCCGGAGCGACCCGGTATGACAGGACCGCGATGACGAAGCCCTTGGGCAGCCAGAAGGATCGGGCCGCGTCGGCCTCGGACATCACCACGGTGCTGTACCCGCCTCCCGGAACCATCAGGAAGGCGGCGCCATTGGCGGCGGCGGCGCTGGGCTTGTAAATCGTCAGGGTGGGGATGTCCGCGGAGGAGCTTCCCGTCGCGCCCGGGGCCTGGCCTTCCCAAAGGCGATAGGAGGTCTGGGCCGTGGCGGGCCGGGACAGGAGCGAGAGGACCGACATGCCTGCGATGGCGAACAGCTTGTAACCCATATTCATCCCTGGTTGTATTCCCGGCGAATCGAATCCGGCCCGATTCAGGAAGGGTCCATTAAAATAGCCAAACTTCCCCTTGCAGGAGCGAGGAAAAAGTTATTGGAAAAAATCGTCGCAATCTGGCGGATGCGGGGTTCCGTATTATTAGGAATTCGAGGAGCCGTCCTCGCCGCCGGCCAATCCCGCGGCCATGATCGGAGCGGAGGTATCAGGCCGGCTACGCCCTGCGCATGCCTTCGTCCCTTCCGCCCTTCCATCGACGGCGGCATGCCGTGGCGAAGCCCGGAGGCCTGTGAAGGGGCTTCCGTGATGGCGGAGCGGTTGCGGTGAATCTTGAGTTTCGGGGCGGAGGTGGGGAGGGACCGTGTGAGGGCGGGGGGGGGCCCTTGGGGGCGGTAACCCGGTCGGTCGGTACCCGGATTTCCTGTGCCCGGACACCGGTGGATGCCATCCATCCCTGGAGAATTCCCCGCCGCCGGCCCCCGGTGAGGCCCCGGCCTTTTCCCAGTCTCCTACCCCTTGCCCGTCTGCGACCGGGCCAGTAGGAGTTTTTGGCCGAAAAAACCCCGTCTGTGGACATTTGGACCATTCTTTACCCCGGAAGCCAACCTTTTTTTTCGGATTTCCCTTATTATTCTTTCCACAGTCCTTCCGGGGGGCGGGCTAGCAGTTTTGTCCCAATCTGATCTTCAATAGGGAGAAGTTTCCATGAGTGCGATTAAAGTCGGCGGCCTGACGGCCGTCTTGGTGGGCGTCATGACCCAACTCACCTTCCCGCAGGGCTGGACCAGCGCCTACACTTCACCCACGGCCTCGGGCGATTGCGGAGGGCTCCCGGCCAACCTGAGCACGGGCTTCACCGTGACTCCCGTGGTCAGCGCGGCCAAGTTCCAGAGCGTGATGCCCGCCCGCGTCATCAAGATGGCCTTCTTCAAGCAGGCCAGCGCCCAGAACACCGACATCTACATCGCCGAAAAGGGCGTGAGCAATGTCGGCGCGCGCGTCCTCTGGTATAACGGCGCGGACGGCACCTTGAAGTCCATCGGCACCGTGCCGGGCGTCAATTACGGCGGCGGCGGCGTCGAGGAGCAGGGCCTGGTCGGCATCGCCTTGAACCAGAAGACCTTCGCGACCGACAACTACCTCTACCTGTCCTATTGCACCGGCTCGGGCAACATCGGCTCCAACTCCGTCGGGTTCAAGATCGTGCGCGTCACCCTGAACCCCACCACCAAGATGATCGACTTCGGCACGGAGAAGACCCTGCTGCACGTACCCGCGGGGACCACGGGCCGCTGGCACACCGCCAGCGGCATGCAATTCGACAACGACGGGAACCTGTACATCTCGATCGGCGACAACGAGTCCCTGGCCACCGGTCCCGCCAACACGGCCGATCTGCGCGGCAGCATCCTGCGCATCAAGCCCGACGCCGCGACCCCCAAGGGCTATACCATCCCCGCCGGCAACTTCGGCGAGTACTGGGCCGGGCAATTCGAGAGCCAGGGCAAGGCGGGCCTGGCCGCCAAGTACCGCGATACGACCAAGGTCCGGCCGGAGATTTACATCAAGGGCGTCCGCAACGCCTATTCCTTCAGCGTCGATGCGAAGCGTCCGGGATGGGTCCAATGGTCGCAATGCGGGCCGGATGCGCAGCGCGGCGAGACGCACAACATCACCACCAAGCCCGCCTTCGGCGGCTGGCCCTTCTGGGTCTATGCCAACGGCAACGTGGTGCGCCAGACGGGCAAGGCCAGCGCCTATGACGAGGCCGGCGAGCCCAGCGAGGCGGAGTGGGGAAATTTCAATCCGGCCGGCATGAGCACCAACACCCCGGTGAACAAATGGTCGGGCATCAAGGGCGTGGACACCCTGCCCCCGTATCACACCCCCTTCAGCGGCGTCACCAGCCCCAGCTGCGCCGGCGGCGGGCCCATCATCCGCTATGACGGGTCCATCAACAATCCCGGCCAGATGCCGCCCCATCTCGACAATACCGTCATGGTCTCCGACGCCCAGGTGAACACCGGCACCAGCACTGTCTGGGCGGTGAAGGTGAATCCGAACACAGGCGCGCCCTCGGGCTCGCCGACCGCGGTCTTCACCATGGCGCGCAGCGGACGCCCCAACCTCTTCAATTCGGTCGATTTCCAGCAGGGACCGGACGGCGCACTGTACATGGTCGACTGGGGCGCCGGCTGCTGCAGCGCCAGCCCGCCCGCGTCCAGCAACGGCATCGTGCGCGTCACCTATAACGGGACCTGCAAGGACCCGGGCCTCACCGTGAAGGCGACTCCGCGGGCGATTCACCACGAAAACGTGGCCTGGTTCCAGGTCCGGGCCGGCCGCCTGGTCCTCAACAACGACGGGAACGATCTCATCGGGAACGGGAACCATACCATCCGCATCCTGGACGTCCGCGGCAAGATCCTGCATTCCTTCGAGGGCAAGGGCGCTCAATCCTATGAGATGCCCAAGCTGCCCGCGGGGCAATTGTACGTGCTGCGGGCCGAGACGCCCCTCGGCATCGCGCAGCGCACCTTCAGCCCGATTTGATTCTCCGGTGACGGAAAAGGGCCCCTGACAGCCTGTCAGGGGCTCCGTGCCTCGCGGCGGGAGACGACCTATCGCGCGCGGGCCGTCCCTCAGTGCATGATGCACACCTCGAAGGTCTCCGCCGTCGTCCGGCGCCCGATCTCCCGCGATTTCCCGTCGGTCCCCATGAGAACGCGCACCCGCAGCAGCCGATACGGCGAGCACATGTGATCCATCCTGTCCATCAGGAGCTCGAATCCCGCCTCCGTCCTCCGGATGTAGGCGGAATCGAGGCTGTAGCCTTGGTGCGCGGCCCAGTACAAGGCCTCGGTCTCGTTGTCGATTCGGCCCAGGAAAGAGCGGGTGGCATGCTTGTCGTTCCAGAACACCGCCTTTGTCCCGGTCCAGCCCACGAAGTAGGTATAGTTGCGCGCGTCGGGGTCGAGGAAGTTGAAATGCTCCATTCCCCGGGGCGAACGGAGGCCCGCCAGCGGGCCGGGACAGGGTTCCATCCTATTGGCGCAGGAGTCCACCGAGGCGTCGAGCACGAAAAGGACGCCGGAGTCCCCCTTCCAAGTCCCGCTCCTCATCTCCCAGGCGACCACCTCCCGGGACGGGCGGATGGCGCCCATGGAGCGGGGATATTCCGCCGGCAGGAACCCATCGGTCGGAGTCACGTCTCCGCCGTCCCGTGCCATCTTTTCGGGATAGATGTCGTCCGGCCCGGTCTCGGCGTCCAGGCAGCCGTTCCCGGCCAGGCATAAGGCACAGAGCGAGAACCATACGGCGATGCGGTTCAGGCGGACAGGCTGAATTCCATTGTCCATCGGAGTCTCCTCGCGGGTGCGCAGTTGAAAATAGGCGGCTGACGGAGCCGGTGCGCGGGGAGCCGCGCTTTTCCGCTCCGGAAAGGAGAGCAGGGTCGGCCAAGAACTTCCAATCCCCGGGCCCCGGGGGCCTGCAGAAAACCGGCGTTTTTTCTATTTTTCCCGCCCTATGGACGCGCTTTTCGCCCTGCTGCAGAACCCCTGGGTCATCCTCCTCATCAAGATGGGAGTAGGCCTCGGAGTGGTCATGGGCATAGTCCCCATGCTGGTCTGGATGGAGCGCAAGGTGAGCGCCCGCTTCCAGCTCCGCCGCGGCCCCAACCGGGTAGGCCCCTTCGGCCTCCTCCAGCTCATGGCCGACGCCGTCAAGCTGCTCTGGAAAGAGGACTTCTTCCCCCGCAACACCGACCGCATCGTCTTCCTGGCCGCCCCCATCATGGCCTTCCTGCCGGGGGTGGTCTCCTTCGCCCTCATCCCGGTGGGCATCGCGGCCGGCAATGAGCTGCTGGGGCCGGGCGGCGTGCTCGCGGTGTCCTACGTGAACATGGGGCTGCTGGTGATCATGGCCATCTCCTCGGTGGCCGCCTACGGCATCGCCTTCGCGGGCTGGGCCTCCAACAACCAGTATTCCCTGCTCGGCGGCATCCGCTCCTCCGCCCAGCTCATC
>CBILQL010000488.1:0-4510 GCA_966238865.1 uncultured bacterium | reverse complement strand
ACTGAGGAGCGGGCCAAGGAGCGGACGCGCGAGCTTGAGCACAAAGCGCACCTGGTCGAGGTCGGGGTGCCCGTTGTCCAGCGTCGGCCCATCCTCGAGCTGGTCGACCGCTGGCTCGGCGAGCTGGCCCGCAGCGGGGGAAAGCAGGGCATGCCGGCGGCAGCGCAACACGTGAAGTCGGCCCGTGTGAAGGTGACCTGGTGGATAAAGGCCCTGCATCTTGAATCGCCGGCCGAGGTGCGACGGGACGACGTGATTGCCCGGGCCTCCGGGCTCAAGTGCTCGGTGGCCACCCAGGAGATTTACATCCAGCATCTTAAAACCTTCCTGGGCTGGTGCTTCCGCAACGGCTACCTGGCCGCGAACCCCCTGGCGGCGCACAAGAAGGCGGCGGCGACCCCCACCTTTCGCCGGCGAGCCCTGACCGTCGATGAGGCCTTGCGCCTGCTGGCCGTGGCATCCGACCGCCGGGCTATGGTCTACAAGACCGCCCTGCTGACCGGCATGCGCCGCGCGGAGCTCGACAGCCTCCGCGTCGGGTCCGTGGACTGGAAGGCTGGAAAAATCGCCCTAGAAGCCCGCCACGCCAAGAATCGGAAGGCGGCGGATTTCTACCTGCCGGACGCCTTCCTCGTGGAGCTCTACGCCTTCTGCGCCGGCCGCCGGCTGGATGACCGCCTTTTCCTGACCCCGGTTTCCCCGTCCAAGAGCGCCCAGACCATGCACCGCGACCTTGGAAAGGCCGGAGTCCCCGTGGAGACCGCCGAGGGCCGCATCGACTTCCACAGCCTCCGGGTGACCTTCCTGACCTGGGTGAACGAGCTGGGGGAGGACGTCAAGACGGTCCAGGACCTGGCCAGGCATGCCGACCCCCGCCTGACATTCGGGGTCTACACCAAGGCCCGGGAAGACCGTCTCCGGGCCGTCGTCACACGGGCCGGGGCCAGGCTCCTTGAGCCAAACCGAGACATTCCGCGCCTTGGGGTCGGTCGCGCGGGCGTCACACAGGCCGCCGGCGCCGCTGGGACCCTTGATTTTATTGGGTCGGAAGCGGTAGGGCAAGCAGCCCGATGTGCTGCCCGCTGATCGCGAGGATGTGCAGCATGCCGCTGGCGCGGAAATCGTCCATCACGGCCGGATCGAGGCGCGAAGTGTCGCCGAGCAGCGCGGCCTCGAACAGGGCCAGGCGGGAAGCGGGAACGGTGCGCGCCAGGGCCTTCTTCAGCGCATCCCGGACGCCGGCCACCGCCCTATCGACAGGTCCCGGCGGCCGCACCAGGCGCAGGGAGTCGGCCCGGAACATCCCCGCCATCCCCTGGGACCGAAGGTAGGCGGCCTGATCGAATTGGCCTGGGTTGGTGGGCCGCCCCGGCCTTTCCCGGCGCCCGGAGAGCTCCAGGATCTGTCCGGGCCGGACCTCGAGGGCCGGCGCCCGCGCCGTGATCCGCAGGAGGCCGCTTTCGGTGTCGAGCGCGAAGACGATCGGATCCGCGCCCGACGGGAAGCCCCGGACTTCGCCGGCAAGGCGCATGCGCGGTCCGAAGCGTTCCCCGTCGGCCGAATCTCGGCCCGGCGGCTCCCCGGCCGGCGGCAGGCGGCGATCCCCGAGCCATGCGGCCACGAGCAGGAAGAGCAGGGCCTGGACCGCGAGCCGCGGCCCCGGCCGGCGCTCCAGGAACAGCGCCGAGGCCAGGAAGCCCAGGGCGGCGGCGAAGGGCAGGACATAGGCTTCCAGGCAGGCCCAGACGACGGGCAGCGCGAGATAGACGCCGTGCTGGCGTCGGCAGGCGCGGCACGCGGAGAGGCGCCAGGCGCCCAGGAACGCGAGGATCTCCGCGATGGTCGCGCGCAAGCGGCCTCCTTCCGGAGCGGTCCCTCCGGGACCGCGTCTCCGCCGGTTCGCCCCGGCGGGCGTGAAGATAGGCTGTGCGCGCGCGTCGTCCCGTGACGGGCCTCATGCCGGTGGTCGGCGCAAGCGTGGCGTGGATCACGGAGGCGGGTCCGGCGGCCGCCGGCGGCGGGACCGGAAAAGAAAAGGCCGGCATGGCCGGCCCCGGGAAAAAAAGAAGGCCGGCTGAGCCGGCCCTGTCTGCTTACTTCTTCTTCTTGGTGGCCTTCTTCGGGGCCGCGCCGGTGATGGACTCCTTGGCCGCCTTGGCGACGCGGAACTTCACCACGCGCTTGGCGGGGATCTTGATGGCTTCGCCGGTGGCGGGGTTGCGGCCCATGCGAGCCTTGCGGTTGACCAGCACCAGCTTGCCCAGGCCCGGAATGGTGAAGCCATTCTTGGCCTGCTTGTAAGCCAGGGCAGACTGGCTCTCGAAGAAGGACCGGACCTGCACCTTGGTGAGGCCGGTGGAGGTTGCCAGCTGATCAACGATTTGGCTCTGGGTTAGGCTCTTCTCTGCCATGTAGCGTCCTTTCGAAGGGGTGTATGAACAGGAAAATCAGAACGGCACGTCTATGTACTTAAAAAATTATCCAGCCGCCTTCAACAGAAAATAGCTTCCGGAGCCCGCTGGCAGCGGTCCGGATGGAGATGGACGGGGACGAGGAGCGGGGCGGAGGCCGAGTCAATTCTGGAGATCGCCGGAGACGCGCGTCACCGTGTCGCCTCGGAACACCATGCCCCGCTTGACCGTGGAGCTGTCGGCGCCGTAGTAGATCCAGATGGAATCGCTCGCGTCGGAGAGGGCGGGAATCGAATCCGGAGTGGCGGACCATGTCAGGCCATACCTGTCATTCTCGGTCCGGTGGGGCTGCCCATATAGGAAGACGATCATCTCCCGGCTCATGCCGGTATCTGCAATTCCTTGTATGAAAGGCTGTTGCAGGCGGTAAGGTATAAGCGCGCCGGTCTGCTCGATATATTCCCGGCGACCGGCTTCGTCGAGCTGGACGACCGCGTGCTTGGTGCAGCCGGCCGAGAGCAGCAGGAGCAGGCCCGGAACCAGCCGGTATGGGTAGATGGGCCGCATGGGGTATCGATCATTCTATCACTTTTCCCGTCCCGCGCTGGGCGTTTTTGCATCGGGGCCCCGGGGCCGCCGGTACCGGCGTTACGGGCATCCGGCTCCCCCCGCGCACCCTCCCGCCGGAAGCTACCTTTGCCGCCATGGACCGCGAGCCCTTCCCCGGCCCTTCTCCGGCCCCCGCCGTTCCGCTCTGCAAATGGGTCATGGCCGTCCTCGGCCCGTCGCCTCGGCCTCCGGAGGCCGTATTCCAGGGCCTGGAGGAGGCTTTCGGGGCCATCGACTACCGCGGGGACTTCCTCCCGTTCGGGACCACGGACTATTACGAACCCGAGTTCGGCCCGGCCCTGAGCCGCGGCTGGGTGTCTTTCCGAGGCCTGGGGGACCCGGCGGATCTCGTCTCCTGGAAGCGGCGCGCGGCCGAGCGGGAGCGGCTATGGTCGGCGGGCGGACGGAGGACCTGGAACCTGGATCCGGGCTACCTGGACGCGGACAAGCTCGTGCTCGCATCCTGCAAACGGGGACCGTGCAAAATATATCTTGGAGATGGCGTCTATGCCGACCTCTTGCTAAGATATGCCAAGGGCCGGTTCGAGGCCATGCCGTGGGCATTCGCGGACTTCAAGGATGGAAGGTACGGCAAGGCCCTGCTCGTCATCCGCGAGAAGCTGAAGGCGGATATGCGCAAGCCCGGCTCCGCCGGGACGGAGGGGAACGCTTGAACACCGGTTCAGGGGGTGCGAAAGGGGCGCATAGGATGCTTGCGGCCCTTCCGGTCCGTTCGATGCTGGCATCGGCCCTGCTGGCCCTCGGCGCTTGCGGCCCCCTCACGGTGGATGATGACGGGCCCGTCACCGACCGGCGGCTCTACGTCAACGATCGCGCCCCCAACGACAGCCTCAAGGCCCAGGTGCTCCGGAACGGGGGCGTGCGCTTCGTCCTCCAGCCCGGCAAGCCCTACCGGTTCTCCGTCGCCACCGCGCGCACCTCGGACGTCCTGGACGTCTATTCCCTCGAGGGCGGCCAGAAGGCCTTCCGGAAGATCCCGGCCATCCATGACGGCGGGAAACAGGTCTTCCTCCTCAACTCGCCCTTCACCTCCGCGATCTACTTCCGGGCGCGCCTCCTCCCGGAGGCGGGCTCCGCCTCCCTGACTCCCAACGACGTCGAGGCCGTCACCCTGGAATCCCAGGGCGATACGATGCTGGACACCCTCCAGGTGAAGCTTTTCTTCGTCCAGGCCCTGCGGAACCTCCCCACCACGAGTTCGAAGTCCTCCTTCGCAGCCGCCTTCTTCAACCGGATGAACGACGTGCTCCGGCCCTACGGGATAGCGGTGGCCGGGTTGAGCGAGTCCGTAAATCCGACGCTGGGCCCCCTGACCTTCCCCTTCAGCAACTATTTCGTCCAAATCGGGGGGACGCGCGAGCCCAACCATGCCAGCCTCTACCTGGTGGACAGCATCTCGGTGGATAGCGACGGGACCAGCCCCAACGGACTGGTGCTGGGGTTCGCGCCGCGGGAATTGAAGGACCTCT
>CBILQL010000487.1:0-4519 GCA_966238865.1 uncultured bacterium | reverse complement strand
TCGCGGTCAGCGACCCGGACGGGCGCGTCCAGGCCAGCGGGCTGGCCAAGAGCGCCTCGTTCAACGTCGAGGTGGGCCTGCTCAAGAAGGTCACCTGGTCCAAGCCGAAGCCCAAGCTGGGCGAGACGGTGAAGATCAAGGTGGAGGCCGACGGGGTCAAGGACGGCGCCGAGATCATCTGCTTCGTTTTCGCCTCCACCGGGGGCGGGCAGGGGGCCGTGGTCAAGCGCTTCGCGGGGACGATTTCCGGCGACAAGTACGAAACCGAATGGGACGGCGAGTACGATGACGTCGAGGAGGCCGACGAAGAGGAGGCCGCCGGGGATGAAATCCCTTCGGACCGGGACCCGGAGAAGGCACCGACCACGGTGCAGTACCGGGTGCTGGCCTATTGCGGCAACGGCATGGCGGTCTCGGACATGATGGAATACTTCCAGGACCTGGACTTGAGCCTGGTGGACGAGAAGGACGAGGCCATCGGCGAGGCGGAGTACAAGGTCATCCTGAGCAACGGCGAGGTGAAGGCCGGCAAGCTGGATGCCCAGGGCAAGGTGCAGATCAAGGACATCCCCGCGGGCGTGCACAAGGTGATGTTCCCGGACGCCCCCGGGGAGCCCGTCGAGCCGACGGAGCCCCTGCTGGCCGTGCTCGAGATGGAGGACGTGCTCTTCCGCCACGACAGCGCCCTGTTCATGCCCGATCCGGTGGAGGACACCTCGGGCGGCGCCGCGGACCAGGAGCGGATCTCCGGTCTGGCCGTGCTCAAGACCGCCTTCCTGCGCCTGCAGGAATTCCCCTCCCAGAGCCTGCTGGTGGCGGGCCATACCGATACCAGCGGCGGGCCGGCCTACAACTTCACCCTGTCCGACCTGCGCGCCAAGGCCGTGGTGTCCATGCTGAGGGCGACCGGTCCGCATGGGTGAGCATCGCCGTGGCGAAGCACAAGACCGAGGACGTGCAGCACATCCTGAAATGGGCCGCCGGCGCGCGCGGCTGGGATTGCGATCCCGGGGACATCGACGGGAATTTCGGCGGCGAGTCCCGCCAGGCCCTGGAGAACTTCCAGACCGCCTACAACCTGGAATTCGCGCCGCCTATCAGTGTGGACGGACGCATGGGCCCCGAGACCTGGGGCGCCTTCTTCGACGTGCAGCAGGCCGAGCTGGCCAAACTGCTCACCGCCGATGCCGGCGCCATGGCCGGCTATCGCAGCGGCCTGCGCTGGATGGATCCGGGCCGCAAGGGCGTAGGCTGCGGGGAGAGCTGGCCCATCGATCAGGCCGAGCGCGACAATTTCCGCAGCCAGACCAACCGGCGGGTGGAGCTGCTCTTCTTCGAGCCCGAGGACGTGCGCCCCCTGTCCTGCCACGGCGCCGACGGCCGCTGCCGCAAGGAGCTGTGCCCGCTGCATCCCGTCCCGCCCGGGCGCCGCGAATACGTGCCCGTGCATCCCCATCCCCGGCCCCAGAGCACGCCCACCTTCCTCACCTTGGAGCAGCCCGGCGCCGGCAACTACGTGCGCATGCATACCCTGACGGCCTACATGGCCCTGTTCGACGCGGCCGGGGCCCTGGAAAGCGTGCAGCGCTTCAAGTTCAACGAGGGCAAGCTGGCCGACTTCACCAGCAATGCCGTGGTGCCCATCGACTGCAACCGCGAGGCCTGGTTCTATTTCAGCCACCGGGACGACCTCCATTCCCTGGACCGCGCCACCTGGTTCAAGCAGGACCGCACCGGCCTGCCCCTGCTGGGACCCATCGCCGTGCCCTGCGGCGCGACGGCGGAGATCCGCCTCGACATCTGGGCCCAGAACGACTGGGCCGTGCTCCATGCCGTGCGCGTGGACGGGGAAAGGCCCGAGCGGGTGCTGATGGCGGAGTGGAAGGACGATTACATCACCGGCCAGCGCGGCGTCACCGCCGACGGCACGCCGGGCTTCTGGCCCCACGGCGACAATCACGACAAGGACGTCCAGGAGTTCTGGGGCGGCGGCTCGCCCATCCCCCTGCGGCACCTGGGCAATCCCGGCACCAACCCGCTCTGGGCCGGCACCCTGTCGGCCATGCCCAAGCCCAAGGCCAAGCTGCTGCTCGAGCATGTGGGACCGCTCTCGACCTTCTTCGCCGGATCGTTCAACGAAATCGCCCCCACGGGCGCCAACCAGATTTTCCAGAGCCACCATACCTACGACCGGGCCAAGGTGGCGCGCCTCGCGGCCCTGCCCCGGGACGACCAGGGCAATGCCGCCATCGACGCCCTGCCCAATCCGCCCGCCCGCGCCCTCCTCCCCGGCGACATGTGCTGGCAGAACCAGGGTCAGACCAACAATTGCGGGGCCTACAGCTTCTCGACGGCCATGAACTACTGGTTCCCGTACACCAACAACCCGGAGCGCAAGAACGGCGCCCTCTACGCCCGTCCCGGCAACGTGGACGACACCATCAACGGCGCCCGCACCCCGGCCGACATCCACAACGCCGCCGTGCGCTTCCGCATGCACGGCAACGACAACGACGCCGAGGAGCTGGACCGGGCCCGGGCCCTCAAGCTCATCAAGTCCTGGATCGACGCCGGCGTGCCCGTGGTCTTCCTGGTGAAGGAGGAGTACAACCTCTGGAGCTACCACTGGAAGACCCTGGCCGGCTACGACGGCGACCGCTTCTTCATGAACAACAGCGGCGCCGATCGGGAGGTCATCATCACCATGCGCCGCTCCGGCGTCCAATACGAGCGGGCCCCGGTGGGCAACGACGTGGATCCCGAAAGCGATTTCTGGGGCAAGTGGAAGGCCGCCGGCGGCGACATCGTGGACGCCTTCACCTCGGTGGACGAATGCACCTTCATCCCCCTCTACCCCCAGGACGCCATGTTCGGCGGAGGGGCCGCGCGATGAAAGCCTGGAACAGCGCCAGGGTAGTACTAGGCTTGGGATTGGCCGCCTGCGTCCTGGTGCAGGGCCTGTCCGGCTGCGCCCGGAGCATCCCTTTGCGGGCGAAGGTGATCGACAGCGTCGGCAATCCCGTTCCCGGGGCCCTGGTCTATGTGGAAGCCTGGAAGCATCCAGGCTCGTATGATTTCACCTTCGGCATCGCCGATGATTCGGGGCAGGTGCGGCCGGAGAAATCCGATGCAGCCGCATTGCGTTGGAAACCCGGCGCGCGACTTGCCTATGCGGCATTCGCGGAAGGGTATACGCCCTTCGCCGCCATCGACTACAAGGGGGGCGAGCCGCCGGCCATTCTCCATATCCAGTTGCAGGCAGGCGAGGCATCTGCGTCGACAGTGGCCAAACTGGGCTTCCCCTTCCCGGGGCAGGCCGACCTCGCGGCCCGGGCCGCCGCCCCTGAAGCCGCCCCGGTGCGAGCCGCCTTCCTCAAGGCCTATCGCCAGCCCGGCATGCACATCCTTCCCGAGGACCTTCCCAAGCGCGAGGCCCTGGAGAAAGCCCAGGCCGACGGCGGGAACTGAGGAGGGGAGCGACCATGGCCGATCAATTCATCCAATTCCCGCAGCCCTCCGCCGCTTTCGCATGACAGGGAAGTTCGGCATGGCGATCCTGCTCGCCGGGCTCGCCCATTGCGGAGAGGTCGTGCGCGACCCCAAGCAGCCCCCTTCCAAGGACCACGCCAAGGTATCCCCCACCCCAGTGAAGGCCCTAGGGGCCACCACCGATTCCGCCGGCATCCATTGGCCCGACTTCCGGGTGGTCGCGCAAGGGCATCTCCTCCGCCCCGGCCGGGTGGACACCGCCGTCCTCGTCCTCGAGTCCCGCCCCGAGGGGCTAAGCGGCAGCTTCCGCAAAGCCGGGGACAGCGCCTACGTCCTCCGCGACATCCGTTCGACGCGGCTCGACACCTCGGCAGCGGGACCCCTGTTCACCGCCCGCTTCCGGCTCGACTACGCGGTGGATGCCTGCCAGCATACCGCCCCCGCACCGCCTACGGCCCCAATCCAATGGGGCCATTGCTTCCATTACGCAGGCAAACCCCGGCCGACCCATCTCGTGCGGGGCGAAGCCAAGGTGGAGGTGCAAATCCTGAACGGCATCGCCGTCGTCACCGCCGTGGGTTTCCCCGATACCGGCAGCCTGGATGAAGTCTATCGCGTCAAAGGAACCCAGAGGCCATAAGATAGCCTGACCATCCCCGCCTCCATTTCAGCGCCGACGTCGAGGACGCGACTCGTTATTCGTCCTTGTCTGGCGCCTACCGTGCGCCGGAGAGCCGGGCCTGGATGCTTTCCGCCGTCTTGAAGGAGAAGGTGCTGCTCTCCCCCTCCTGCTCCCCGTCGAAGCCCTCCCCGAACAGGTTGGACAGCGAATCATCGGGAACCGCCGCAAAGTATCCGGCGGCGTCCTTGGCCGTCGCATCCCGGAAGGCGCGGACCTGGTAGAAATACCCGTCGGTACCCAGGCCGCGATGGACCTGGCGCCATCTGGCGATGACGATGAGGCCCTTGCCCGAGGCTGCCGGGAAGGCGTCGACGATTTCCGCCTGGCCGCCTTCGTACGGGTAGGCGG
>CBILQL010000486.1:0-4529 GCA_966238865.1 uncultured bacterium | reverse complement strand
AACAGCGTGTTGGGAGCCGGCCTGTACCCCCCCGGCGCCGGCGCGGTGGCCGCCAACCTGCCCGTGTCCAAGCGTGCGACCGCGGACAACTCCACCCAGAACGGCCTCTTCCTCTACTTCATGCCGGTGTTCAACTTCTAGGCCGTCTCCGGAAGCCGCTTTCCGGCCGGGTTACCGGGCCGCATGCGCAATCGTCCAGGATTACGCAAGCCGGTTCCCGCCGGCCGGGGCCCAGCGGCATCGCCGCATACCGGGAAACCGGGCTCCCGGCCGCGCCGGGAACGGTTCGCAAGGTACGGGCTGCGCTCCGGCGCGGCCCGCGCCGTATTCCCGCGGACTGTTCCCGATGCATCCGATCCCCCTTACGTTCCCCTATCGCGGCGTGACATGCAGTGTGGCGGGCAGCGTTAAAAAGCTCGGGTAGGTCCCGAAGATGGAGACCTCCCCGTGATGGACGCCCTTCGGCAAGCGATGGTCGTGGCCCATGGGCAGGATGAAGGTGCGCGTTTCCCCGGGGGCCAGCTCGAAGACTTCCGAGCCGTTGGCCACCGGGTTGTGGAGCCAATTGTAGGTCCCCTGCGTCGCGTCGAAGATGTTGCTGAAGAGCTGTCCCAGGCTGTTGTGCCCGATATAATCCGGCTCCCAGGGCAGCACGTTCACGAAATAGACGGGCTTCTCCGGATTGTAGGCGGCGGCGATGGTCCGCTGGCTGGACACCCCGTACCATCCCAGGGGGATGCCCTGGCCTTGGGTTTCCGTGATCGCCAGGGTGGCGTCGCTCCCGAACCATTCGACGCTCTGGGTGAGGGGATGCGTGACGAAATGAGTGGTTAACCGCTCAAATGAGGGATTTCCATGCGGGACGGGCGAATACCCGGGTTCCATGATGCGGCCCCGAAGCCCGGCTGCTCTGGAGGTGGACACGGCGTACATCAGGATCACAGGCCGGCCCGCGTCGGCGTATGCGGCCAGGACATTGCCGAGGGAATCCGGGTCGGCCCAATCGAAGGTCGAAGCCACGATGACCATGTCATGGGCCAGCAACTCCTCCAGGGTAGGGGTGCGGGTGCGCCCGGAGCGGACGACGACCGTCTCCACTTCCCGCATGATGTACAGCAGATCCGTGAAATTGCTCTGGGAATTGTCCGAGAGGAAGGTGTTCAAGAAGTATACCGAGAGGCCGGGCGAGACGCTTTGCCCGGGAGGCTGCACCGAGGTCCGGATGTAGATGGGCATGGAATTGGCTGAATAGTTGCGCAGGGTGATGGGCCTGCCCCGGATATATCCTTGGGGCAGCGTTTCCTGGAGTATGGCCGGGAAGACCTCCAAATCGCCTACGCGAAGTGAGGGCGCCGGAGGCATGGCATTGAGCAGGATGGGCAGCGCGAGGCAGACGCCGGCGCGCAGAATTTTCGCCGAAGACGGGAAAAAAGCCATACTGTGCTCCTTGGTTGGTTCGTTAAGCAATCGGCAAGAAAGTCATGACCTGGGGAATAGCAGGACGCGTGTCTTGGCCCGCCCGCCCGGGGAATGAAGATTATTCCGGCCCCTCGCGCCAGCATCATGGGAATCCCGATTCCGCAGGGGTATCTTTCCCGAAACCATGCCTTTGCGCACCCTGACGCTGTTGTCCCTGTTTCCGCCCCGGATTCCGCGATCCGTTCCGCGGCGGGCCTGGCTTGCGGCCTGCGCATCCGCGGTCCTCCTCGCCTGCTCCCCCGCGCCGCGCCTCGCCCCCTTCAAGAGCGACGGCTGCAGCCTGTTCCCGGACGGGGACCGCCAGCGCGGCGTCTCCTGGTGCGGCTGCTGCCTGGCGCACGACTACGCCTATTGGAAAGGGGGCAGCGATTCGGCCCGGGCAGCCGCCGATCGCGCGCTCCGGACCTGCATGCTGGAACGGACCGGGGACGCCTCCCTCGCCAACGCGGTGTGGGCCGGCGTGCGGGCCGGCGGATCGGAGCATTTCCCGAACTGGTACCGTTGGGGGTACGGTTGGCCCTACCGGTTCCCGTGGTCCCGGCCCATCCCGGACAGCCTGCGCGATGCCCAAGTCCGGGATCTGGGACCAGTGGATTGGGGACGGGTGGCGGGACGGACATGCGGCGACGAGGCCGCGGTCGGAAACGGCTATATTGGTCCCATGCAATCCGCCCAGCCCGGCCCCCAGGCCCATGCCGCTCCCCTTTCCTACCCTCCGACCCGCAAGGATCCCCAGGTGGATACCCTCCATGGCGTCCCCGTGGCCGACCCCTACCGCTGGCTCGAGGATCTCGACTCCCCCGAGACCCGCGCCTGGGTGGAGGCCCAGGACAAGGTCACTTTCAAGTACCTGGAGGACATCCCGTCGCGGGGGCCCATCAAGGAACGGCTCACCCGGCTCTGGAATTACGAGCGCTACGGGGCGCCGTTCCGCAAGGGCAAGGGGGCCGATCGCAGCTATTTCTATTTCAAGAACGACGGCCTGCAGAACCAGAGCGTGCTCTACACCATGCCCTCGCTGGACGCCGAGCCCCGGGTGCTGCTCGATCCCAACACCCTGTCCCCGGACGGCACTGTGTCCCTGGCCAACCTGGAGGTGAGCGAGGACGGCAAGCTCATGGTCTACGGCCTGTCCGCCTCCGGATCGGACTGGGAAAGCTGGCGCGTGCGCCGCGTCGCCGACGGCGTGGACCTGCCGGACAGGCTGGAACGCATCAAGTTCTCCTCCGCGGCGTGGAAGAAGGACGGGTCCGGTTTCTTCTACGGCCGCTACGACGGCGAGCCGGGCAAGCTCGAGGACGTGAACAGGTTCCAGAAGCTGTATTTCCATCGCCTGGGCGATCCCCAGAGCGCCGACGTCCTCGTCTATGAACGACCCGATCAGCCGGACTGGGGGTTCTCGCCCACGGTCACCGACGACGGGCGCTATCTCGTCATCACGGTCTGGATGGGCACCGATCCCCGGAACATGGTGCTTTGGAAGGACCTGTCCGATTCCAAAGGTACGGTGCGGGAGCTGGTCGGCGAGTTCAAGGCCAAGTTCTCCTTCGTGGGCAGCGAGGGGACGCGCTTCTGGTTCCAAACCGATCTGGAGGCCCCCCGCGGCCGCCTGTTGGAACTGGACCTCCTCCATCCCGAACCCGCGCGCTGGAAGGAGATCATCCCCCAGTCCGCCGAGACCCTGGAAGGGGTGGGACTGGTGGGCGAGCGCTTCGTGGCCTCCTACCTGCGGGACGCCCATGCCGTGGTGCGCGCCTTCCGCCTGGACGGCGGCAGCCTGGGGGAAATCCCCCTGCCCGGCCTGGGCACGGCGAGCGGCTTCTCCGGGGAGCGGGAGGACATGGAGACCTTCTTCGGCTTCACCGGCTTCACCTTTCCCACCACCATCTACCGGCATGATTTCAAGACCGGCGAGTCGACGGTGTTCCGCCGGCCGACCCTGGACTTCGATCCTTCCCGCTACGAGACCCGCCAGGTCTTCTGCACCAGCCGGGACGGCACCCGCGTCCCCGTCTTCCTCGTCCATCGCAAGGGCCTGGTCCCCGACGGGAACACGCCCACCTACCTGTACGGCTACGGGGGCTTCGGCATCTCCCTGACCCCGTCCTTCTCCACCGGCAACGTGGTATGGCTGGAGATGGGCGGGGCGCTGGCGGTGGCCTGCCTGCGGGGCGGAGGGGAATACGGCGAGGAATGGCACCTGGCCGGCACCAAGGCCCGCAAGCAGAACGTCTTCGACGATTTCATCGCCGCCGCGGAATGGCTGGTGCGGGAGAAGTACACCCGCCCGGAGCGGCTGGCCATCGGGGGAGGCAGCAACGGGGGCCTGCTGGTGGCCGCCTGCATGATCCAGCGGCCGGACCTGTTCGGCGCCGTGCTGCCCGCGGTGGGCGTGCACGACATGCTGCGCTTCCACAAGTTCACCATCGGCTGGGCCTGGACCTCCGATTACGGATCGCCCGACGATCCGGAGGACTTCAAGTCGCTGCTGGCCTATTCGCCCCTGCACAACCTGAAGCCCGGCACAGCCTATCCCCCCGTGCTCATCACCACCGCCGATCACGACGATCGCGTGGTGCCGAGCCACAGCTTCAAGTTCGCGGCCGCCCTGCAGGCGGTCCAGGGCGGGCCCGCGCCCGTCCTCATCCGCATCGAGACCAAGGCCGGCCACGGGGCCGGCAAACCCATGACCAAGGTGATCGAGGAGGCTGCGGATCGCTGGGCCTTCCTGGCCCAGGTGATGGGCATCCGTTACCCCTAGATCGTTTTTCCCAGGTCCGTTTTCCCCATGGAGGATTCGTGGACATCCTGTACCGCTACATCCATTTCCTCGGCCTGGTCCTCGTCTCCGGCACCTTGATGGCCGAGACCCTGATGCTCCGGAAGCATCTGAGCGGCCTGGAACTGCGCCGGCTGGCCATGCTGGACGGCGCCTACGGCATGAGCATCGTGGTCCTCCTGGGCTGCGGCTTCCTGCCGTGGTTCGCCGGGAGCAAGCCGTCGTCCATCTACACCCAGACCCCGGTGTGAATGGCTAAGCTGGGCCTGGT
>CBILQL010000485.1:0-4529 GCA_966238865.1 uncultured bacterium | reverse complement strand
GGTGCTTGAACCACCGGTTCACATTGCCCGCGGGACTCTTGTGGAAGATCCACATGATGGCGATCATGAGGATCACCCCGCCGGCGAACCCGCACAGGGGCGAGACGACCAGGGACTTGACGATCTTGACGACCCCTTCCATGTGAAGCGGCCCGTAGCCGTACTGCGACAGGACCGCGCCCACGATGCCGCCGATGAGGGCGTGGGAGGAGCTGGAAGGGATGCCGTAGTACCAGGTGAGCATGTTCCACGCGATGGCGCCGAGCAGGGCCGAGGCCACGATGGCGTTGGTCACCAGGCTGGGATCGACGATGCCCTTGCCGATGGTCTTGGCCACGGCCGTGGAGGTGAAGGCCCCCACGAAGTTGAGCGTCGCCGCCAGCATCAGGGCCGTACGGGGGGCCAGCACCCGGGTGGAGACCACGGTGGCGATGGCGTTCGCCGAGTCGTGCATGCCGTTGATGTAGTCGAAAGCCAGGGCCAGGATGATGATGCCCACGAGGACGTAGAAGGATTCAGCCATGCTTGAGGACGATCCCCTCGATGATGCCGGCCACGTTCTCGCAGTTGTCGGTGGCGGTCTCCAGGTTGTCGTAGATGTCCCGCCACTTCATCACGTCCAGGGGGGCCATCGACCCGTTGAACAGCTCGGCGTACACCCCGCGCAGAACCTTGTCGGCGCTGTTCTCCAGGCGGTTGATCTCGGCCAGGTGGGGGATGACCTTCTCGTACTTGAATTCGGCGATGAGGGGGATCACCTTGTCGATCTCCTGGGCCTGCTTCATGAGCACCTCCACCAGGGCCTTCCAGGCGGGGGTTATCTCGGTGATGCCGTACAGGACCATCCGCTCCGTGGCCGCCTCGATGAAGTCCATGCACTCGTCCAGGGCCAAAGTGAGCTGGTGGATGTCCTCCCGGTCGATGGGGGTGATGAAGCTCTTGTCAAGCTTGATGAGGATGTCGTGGGTCAGGACGTCGGCGTCGTGCTCCAGGCGCTCCAGGCGGCTGGCCCCCTCCTTGATGCTTTCCGCGTTGGAGGCGATTTCCGACAGGACCTTGGCGCCTTCGAGCAGGATCTTGGCCCCCTGGCCCCACATCTCGAAGAATTTGCCTTCCGTCGGTATCAGCTTCTTGAACATTCCATACTCCGATTGTAAGTCGCCTGAAGGCCTTGCAAGGTAGAAAAATCGTATCCGTTCCCGAACGGCGCTTCCGGCGAGGGAGGCTCGAAACTCCGCGAAAACAGGCTCTTGGGCGCGGGGGCGCCATGCGGCGTGTACCGTTCCGTACGTCGGGGCCGGCCGCGCCCGGAGACGCCCACGCCGGCCGGAGATTGCGGAACCGGCCCTGGCATGCTAGAATCACGGGACCGGTACGCGCGATGCCCAGATTGCCCACCAAGCTCATCGTCTTCACCATCGTGTTCGGCTTCTTCTGGATCTACCTGGCCCCCAAGCGCGCCGACCTCGCGACCCGGATCCTCCGCAAGAAGAGATTGGACCGCCTGCAGGACTCGGTGCAGATGCTCGTGGAGCGGAAGATCCGCGCGGACATCTGCCGTTGGACCGACCCCTGCGAGTACCGGCCCAAGTCGTGGGATGCTGTCGCCCGCATCGACGATCACGGCTCCCAGGTAGGCCACGAATTCTACGCCGACGGGAGCCTGCGGAGATTCCTGTTCCGCATCCGCTACGGTGCGGTGAACGAGGTCATGGATTTGAGGTGAGGCGCGGCGCGGACGGCGCCGCGGCCCGATCCGATCTCCGATCGGCTGCTCCGGGAAGTTTGGTCCCCCCCTCCTCAAAACCTATTTTCGGAAATGACTCCCGTGCGCGAGGCGCTCCCGCCGCCCGCCGGGCCTCAAGGAAACCTCCATGCAGGCAAGGCTCCGAGCCCGCCGGACGGCAGTCCGCGCGGCGTTCCTCGGCATTGCTATGGCCGCGGCCGTCCTCGCGCAGGGAACGGAGGGCGCGGGAGATCCGGATTACGCCTCGATGTCCCCGTACACGGTGGGCCCGGATTCCCTCGCCGAAGGCGGGACCGGCCTGCCCGCCGGCAGCGGGAGTGACAAGTCCGCCGACAGGGGGACGGACCAATCCGCCGGCGGCGGAACGGCGGCGCCCGGGGCCTCGGATGAGCCCCCTCCTCCCTACGGGACCGCGGAGGCGGCGCTCTCGCTGCCGGAAGTCGAGGTAACCGCAGAGATGCGGCCATCCCCTCCCCGCCGGCAGGAAGCCGATCCGCGCGCCCTGGCGGCCGCCGACCTGGAGCGGGGAGTCTCCACCTTCGGCGATCCGGCGCGCATCGCACGCTACCTGCCCGGGGCGGGGCGGGGCAACGACTGGTCCACCGAGCTCATCGTCCGCGGCGGCTCCCCGGATCAGTCCGGCTACGTGGTGGACGGGATCCCGCTGGCGCGCGTCAGCCATTACGAGGGTCCGCGCGGCGATCACGGCGGGATCGGGATCCTCAACCTCGCCTTCGCCGATTCCGTGCGCTTCCATGCCGGCACCTTCCCGGCGCGCCATCCCGACAAGCTTTCCGGGCTGGTGGAGGTGGACTACCGCGACGGCGACACCGCGTCGGGGCACGGGCGGATAGCCACCGACGTCACCGGCGCGGGCGGCTCGGCCGAAGGCCCCCTGCCGGGAGGGAAGGGCAGCTACGCGGCGGCCGCGCGCTATAGCGCCATGGACCTGCTCATCCGCACGGGCATGGTCGAGGCCTATGGGGTCCCGGAGTACTTCAACGGCCAGGCCCGCGTGACCGTCCCCCTTGGTGGCGCGGCGCTGCGGGCGCGCTTCATCGGCGGCCGGGAGGAGTGGTCCAACGACATCGGCGGCGCCTCCAGGCTCGACCTGGACGGCCATAGCATCGCCTCGTCCCTGTCGCTGGAATCGGAAGGGGCGGACGGCCGGGCGCGCGCGGTGCTGCGGTACGAGGAACGCGCCCACCGCCTCGACTTCGCCAGCTGGGGCGAGCGGCCCGGGAACGGCCGCGACGGGATGTCGCGCGTCGAGGACGCGCTGGAGCGGCGGTGGGGCGTCGCGCTCGATCGCTCCGTCGCGGCGGACGGGGGCTGGACCTTCGGGATCGGGGCGTCCGGGCAGGCCGCCCTCGGGACGTACCGCTCACGGTACGGGGACCAGGCCACCTACCTGGCCTACCAGGACACGGTCATCCAGTTTTCCCAGGACGCCGGCAGCCGCCGCCTGCTGGCCAGCGGGGCGGTGTACACGGAAGCCGCCTGGACGGCGGGCAAGGCCGAGCTGTACGCCGGGTACCGCCATTTCTACGAGCAGGCCTCGCGGGAACACGCCCCGGGCCCCCGCATCTCCGCTGCCTTCCGCCCCGCCGCCGGGCACAGGCTGCGCGCAGCCTTCGGGCTGCATACCCAGCCCCACGACGCCGCCCGCCTCGCCCAGAGTCCCGGCCGCGGCGGCATGCGCCTGCCCTACATGGCCCAGACCGAGGTGGGCTGGTCCTGGACCCCCGCCCCCGGGTGCGTGGCCAGCCTGGACGCCTTCACCAAGGAGGGCTACCGCCTTTCGCGCCAGGCCTTCTCCCCGGTCGGGGACGACTACATGCAAGCCTACCGGGACACGGGACGCACCCGCGCCCGCGGCTTCGAGGCGGCCCTGCGCACGCCCCGGACCGGGCGCTGGGACCTGTCCGCCGGATACTCCTTCCTGTGGTACCGGGAGCGGGGGCCGGACGGCCGCTGGAACCCCGGGCCGTACAGCCTGCCCCATACCCTGAACCTGGCCTCCGGCCTCAGGCTCGCGCGCGGCCTCTGGCTGAGCGGAAGGCTTTCCGCGGGCTCGGGCACCCCATATACGCCCTTCGACAGCGCAGCCTCCATGCAGGCCGGCACCGGCGTCTATGATGCGGAAAACGCCTATTCCCGGATCGGCACCGTCTATTTCCGGCTGGATGCGCGGCTGGATTGGGAACGATCCGTGCGCAGCGCGCGCGTCGGCCTCTTCGCCGAGATCGAGAACCTGCTGGACCGGCGGAACGAGTCCGGACGCCAATGGAACATCCTGGACGGGAGGGAAACGCCTATCGAGGGGATGGGGCGGCTCCCGACGGCGGGGGTTTCGGTTCGGTTTTAACGCGGGAGCATCGATCCGGTTTTGAGGTTGGAGCTTGCATATGGGCGGGCTTGGGCGTTTCCGCCTCAGACGAAGCTCGGCGCGGCTGCGGGGCCTCCGCCGGGCCCTCCGGGGCGGCGCCGCGGAGGGCTGGGCTCACTCCGTGTCCGCCTCTGCTGCTGTCGCGGCTTGTCCGCAGTAGATATCCATTCGCCCCGGAAGGACCGGCTCCGCTTCGATTCGCCGGAAACGCCCAAGCCCGCCCATACGCAGGAACCCGCGGCGCTCAAACCGGACCTCCCCCACGATCGTTGGGAAGGGTTAGAGCTCGAGGGGTTAGGTGACCCCGGAGTCGGCAAGCCTTGGGGGGCTGCTTCCTCCGGGGTCGGCTAGGCCCGGTGGGGGGCAGGGCCTAGGTCAGTTGGTGGTCGAGGC
>CBILQL010000484.1:0-4536 GCA_966238865.1 uncultured bacterium | reverse complement strand
ATGGATAATGAACTGGGTGAATGGCAGCCGATCAAATCACCTGAGGAACCTGGTTGGAAATTTAGAGACGGAGGCGATTTATCTTCTGAGGATGATATCAGTGCTCATGTCGAGTTCAGTGGATTGAAGAGGCTCACTTTCAATTTTCCTGGAAACAAGGAGACATATCCTGGCAAAAGGATCAAGAAAGACGAAACAGGAAGATTCATCGATAATGGTGTGAACATCGCGCTGACCATAACCTTGGAAGGAGTGGCTTGCACAGCCCCATTCAACGGTGCGGCTTATCGCGGGGATATTTGGATGAATACTTTTGCAGGTAATGTGGACGATATCGGAGTTGCTGGTGTGATTGCCCATGAATTGGGCCATAATATGGGTCAGGCGTATGCCGACTCTTCGGTGGATAAGAATTATGGGCGCCCAAAAACCAAGCCGATACCCGGTATTCCGTTCCCGAAGGCAGTCCCTCAAGGCGATGTCTATGGTGAGCGAGGCCATCGCGGAACGCATTGTGCCAAGGGCGTGAAGAACAAAAGCGCGACGAATTATGCAGCCAAAACCAGCAGCGCATTGAAAGAACATACTTGCATCATGTTCGGAGCCTCTGATATGACAGATCCCAAGGAATTCACTTTTTGCCCGGACTGCGTCCTCTATATTCAAGCGGAGGATTTGCGTGACATCCGGAAATCATGGACCAGATGAATGAAAAAGTTTTCGATCTTTCTTGTAGTATTACTTGTCGCAATATTTTCCGTATGTGGAGATGGCATGTCAAATGAAATCGGACCCCTCAATCTCACGGGAAACCAATATTGGGAAAATCCTCTTAAGCATGCGGGGGATGTCGGGATGAAAAGGCTGGTAAACGACGACGAGGGTATTATTATCGATATACCTCCCAAGGTATACCTCGACGAGAAGAGCGCAATCCCCCTAATATGCCTTTGGACACAAGACAAGCAAATGGCTCAAAAGAGATCACTGGCGACCACAACTTGGCTGGTTCTCACGCATCTTGAAACTGGAAATACCCAAGTCGTAAAGCTTGCCCGCAGTCCGGATGTTCGGGATGACGGGCCGGTATCGAAAGGCTGGATAAACGAATGGCATGTGACGGACATTAAAGACATAGTTCATCTGGGGCCTTCGTTAGGGAAATATTGTGCCTGGTTGGTAAGCGGGTCGCAGGTTTCGAATATCAGAAACTTTGAACTTTATCCGAACCGAAAGGCGGAAGCAAGTGAAGAAACTAGGGACCGGGTTTCAAGCCTTCGAAAAGGTATTGGGGATTCAGGATTCACTGGCGGAGGGTACTCTCCACTAGTAACAATCGACGTAGATGTTCCCAATACCGCGGCCCAAAATTCCATTTCGATTTCGCCGGAGAGAATCGTGGGTGGAGGGTTGCAATTGAAGGTGACGTACAAAATCAAGGGGCTCGAAAAATACCTTATCCCTCCTACTAAATTGACGAAGGACAAGTTAGGGCGAATATTCTACGCCTGGGTTCCCCTCACGCTAATTGGATTTACCAGGGAATATGACTTTGCATATGAAAACACACTCTTGGTGCCTGTTGTTGAAAAGCCCAAAGGTTCTCCTGAATCGCCTCTCCTTGAAGGCACTGCTTCCATTCTCCTATTCAAGGACCCGGAATTCCTTTCCTCTTCCGTCGCAAATGTCTGGGCAACGACATTGAATATTCGGTCTGTGGTTGAGATCAAGGACTGATTCGTCCTAATCTGACATCAACGCCGTCCCTTCGATTTAAAAGTGCCCGTGCTACTCTGGAAGCATTTCCAGACAGCAACCCCGGGACGTAGATCCGCAGTCCGGAGGCTAATCCCGTTGTTTATTGAAAAATCTTCGCGGTTCGGCGAAAAGCTATATTGGGCCAAAAAGGAGTAACTCCCATGCCGACCGAATTGCAATCCATCCCCTTCCGCCGCGCCGACGGCAGCCAGGCCACCCTGGGCGAATTCCAGGGCAAGGTCCTGCTCATCGTCAACGTGGCGTCCAAGTGCGGGCTCACGCCCCAGTACGACGGGCTCCAGAAGCTGTACGCCAAGTATCGCGACCAGGGCCTGCAGATCGTGGGCTTCCCGGCCAACGAGTTCCTGCACCAGGAGCCCGGCACCGACGCCGAGATCCAGCAGTTCTGCCGCCTCAACTACGGCGTCGAGTTCCCAGTGTTCGCGAAGATCGTGGTGAAGGGGGAGGGTATACACCCCCTGTACGCCCTGCTCACCCATGCCCGCGAGGAGGCCAGCGGCCCCGGCGGGCTCAAAGGGGTGGTCGCCAAGGCCAAGAACGTGGTGCGCAGCCGGTTGAACGGCGAATCCACCGGCGGCGAGATCACCTGGAATTTCGAGAAGTTCCTGGTGGACCGGGGCGGGGAGGTGGTGGCGCGCTTCTCGCCGGACGTGACGCCCGAGGATCCGCGCCTGGTGGCCGCCATCGAGGCGGAGCTGGCGAAGCAGGCCGTGCCGGCTTGAGCCGGGCTCACTCGCAGGGCGCCCCGGCCGGCGCTTCACGGGTGACGGCCGGCAGATAAATCCGGAAGGACGTGCCCTTCCCGGGTTCGGATTGCACCTCGATGTGGCCGCGGCTCTGCCGCACCGCCCCGTACACCACCGACAGCCCGAGGCCCGTCCCCTTGCCGGCCGCCTTGGTCGTGAAGAACGGCTCGAAGAGGCGGGCCCGCACCTCCTCGCTCATCCCTGCGCCGGTGTCCGAGACCTCGAGCAGCGCGTAGTCGCCGGGCTGCGCGTTCACGTGCAGGCGGGAGTACTCCTCGTCGAGATGGACGTTGGCTGTCCGGATCGCCAGCCTCCCTCCGTCCGGCATGGCGTCCCGGGCGTTGACGGCGAGGTTCAGGATGACCTGCTCGATCTGCCCGGCGTCGAAGCATACGGGCGGGAGATCCTGCGCGTAGCCGATCTCGAGCCGGATGTCCTCGCTGAGCAGGCGGAGGATCACCTTTTCGAGGCGGCGGACCGCCTCGTTCATGTCGAGGATCGCGGGGGCGATGGCCTGCTTCCGCGAGAACGCCAGCAGCTGGCGGGTCAGGCCCGCCGCGGACGCCGCCGCCGCGTCCACGTCCGCGAGCACGGACTGGGCCGGGTGGTCCGGCGGGATCTCGGCCCGGCCCAGCTCGAGCCCCCCGGAAATGACCGTCAGGAGGTTGTTGAAATCGTGCGCGATGCCGCCCGCCAGGCGCCCGATGGACTCCATCTTCTGGGCCTGGACGAGCTGGGCCTCGAGCTCCTTGCGCAGCCGCATCGCGTCCTGGGAGGCCCGGTAGAGGCGCGCGTTGTCGATGGTCGAAGCCGCCCGCCGCGCGATGCCCTGCGCCAGACCGAGCTCGGCGGGCCCGAAGCGCCCCGCGGTCGACGAGCCGAGCGTGAGCGCCCCGAGCGCCTCCCCGCGGGCCACCAGCGGCACGTAGACGCCGCTGCGGGTGCCCAGTGCGTCCACCAGGCGAGCATGCTCGTCGTCGACGCAGTAGCTGCGCAGCACCGAATCGGTGATGTTCTCCAGCAGCAGCGGCTCCCGGGAGCGCAGCACCTGGGAGGCGGGGTGCGGCGAGCCGGGGCCGGGGGGGTACAATCGCTGCAGGGCCTGGAGCGCCTGCTCCTTGGCCGCCTCGCGGTGGGCGCCGGCCGCGCGCACCACCCGGCGGCCCTCCACGATGTCGATGACGCACCAGTCCGCGAGCGATTGCACGCAGTAACGGCTGAGCCAGACTAGCTGGGCGGAGTAGTCGAGGGACTCCGACAGGCGGGCCGAGACCTCGCTCAGGAGGGCGGCGCGCTGCTCCGACGCCTCGGCCGCGGCGCGGGCGGCCCGTTCCGCGGCGAGCAGCATCGCGTTCTCGACCGAGATCGCCGACTGCGCCGCCAGCACCTCGACGGCCGCCAGCCGCCCGGGCGTGAACGCCCCCGCCAGGAGGCGGTTCTCCAGGTACAGGAGGCCGAGGACCACGCCCTGCCTGAGGATGGGCAGGCAGAGCGCCGATCGCGGCCGGTTGCGGACCAGGTAGGCGTCCGCCACCGGCCCGCCGGACCCGCCGTCGTCGAGGATGACGCGCTTGCGCGTCAGCTCCACGTAGCGCAGCAGCGACGCGGGAACCAGGGACGAGTCCTCGCCCAGGTCCCTCCGCGGCATGCTCGCGGCGATCCCTCCCGGCCCGAGTTCGGCCTGCGCCTCGACGGTCAGCCGGCCGGAGCGGCCGAAGACGAGGACGGCCCGCTGCGCGCCGCCCTGCACCAGCACCGTCTCGAGCAGGGTGCGCGCCAGCTTGTCGAACTCCATCTCCCCCGAGATGGTCTGCGACGCCTTGAGCACCGAGAGCAGATCGAGCTGCTCCGGGCGCACCGCCAGGGTGGCCCCGGGGCCGGAGGCTTCCGGGGGGGCCAGGGAGGCGTGCAGCCGGTCGAGCTGCTCGACCTTGGCCTCCGCGCCCCAGCGCCGGTAGCATTCGCGGGCGCGCCGGAGGCAGGCGTCGGCGGCGGTGCGGAAGCCCCGCGA
>CBILQL010000483.1:0-4546 GCA_966238865.1 uncultured bacterium | reverse complement strand
CTGCCTGGATTACGCAACCGGCTCTGGCGCGCACGACCGGGCGGTCGCCCTCACCGCTGCCCTGGCCGCGTTGCTGAGGCTCGATGGCCCCTGGTCAGAAGCCAGCACGCGGCATGCCGCCGCGGTGGATTCCGCCGCCCGGGCGGCGGAGGTCCTGGCGGGATTGCTGGAGGGCCCGCCGTCCCGCGGCCAGCGCGCAGGTTGATATCCCGCGGGAGTCCATGCTAGGATTGGCCTAGCCGCCGCACCGGCGAGGTATCCATGGCCGAAACCGCCCCCATCGAAAGCGCCAGGCTCATCATCGAACCCTTCGGGGAGGCGCGCCTGCAGGCCCGGTACGTGGAATGGTTGAACGACCCCGAAACCGTGCGCTTCAGCGACCAGCGTCACCGGCGGCATACCCTGGAATCCTGCCGGGAGTACTGGCTGTCCTTCCGCGGCACCCCCCACTACTTCTGGGCCCTCGTCGCCAAGGACCCCGACCTGGGGCATATCGGGAACCTCAACGCCTACGTGGACGAACGGAACGGGACCGCCGACCTGGGCATCCTCATCGGGGCCAGGGCCTCCTGGGGGATGGGGTTCGGAGCCGAGGCGTGGAACGCCGTCTGCGATCACCTGTTCCGGGCCCTGGGGATCCGCAAGATCACGGCCGGCACCCTGGCCGTCAACCGCGGGATGCTGCGGATCATGGAGAAGGCGGGGATGTCCGAGGACGGGCGGCGGGTCCGTCATTGCCTGGTGGAAGGCCGGGAAACGGACATGGTGCATGGAGCCCTGTTCCGTGGGGATTGGCTGGCGCGGCCCATGGAACCCTGTCCCCGCGGCGACCGGAAATGATACACTTGGCCGTAGCCGACCGACCGATCACCGCTTTCCGGAGGCCGTAACATGCCGCCAAAGTCACCTCTCGACGCGAACCCGCTGGCTTACATCACCAACGAGGACCTGCACAGCTACAATTTCCGGAGCCTCTCGGAACTCCTGTCCGTGGTCCAGATCCGGCATCTCATCACCGTGCGCAGGTGGGAGACCTTCCTCCGCAGCGGGGCGGAGCTGCAGGTGCACGGGAGCGTGGATCCCGGCGTGATCAAGGAGACGGTCGATCACAACATCCAGGGGATCAAGAATTCCGTCCCGGCGGTGTCCAGCCTGAGCAGGAGCGAACTCGTCTTCAGGCCGGCGATGTGCCTGGACCGGATCTTTTCCTACCGGAACCAGTCGGTGTTCCCCGATCTCAAGGTCCTCCTGATCGGTTCGCGGACCGAATACGAGGTCCTGACCGCCTTCGCCTACGGCATCGCCCCGTCCCAGCTCCACGCCGTGGACCTGATTTCCTATTCCCCCTGGATCACGCCGGGGGACATGCATGCCTTGCCGTACCCGGACAACCACTTCGATCTCGTCATCATGGGATGGGTGCTGGGGTACAGCAAGACGCCCCGCACGGTGGCCCGGGAGGTCGTGCGGGTGTCCAGGCCCGGCGCCGTGGTCTCCATCGGCAACGATTGCATACCGGAGGCGCTGAGGAAGTCCAACGCCTTCACCGCCGAGGAGAGGCCCCAATCCATGAAGGACCTCCTGGGCTGCTTCGACGGGTCGGTGGGCAGGGTCTATTTCTCGCATGAACCGGACTACCGGAAAACCGATGTCCCCGATTTCCTCGGCCACCTGATCGGCACCTTCGAAATCAGGAAGTGAGCCCGCTCCCCCTGCGGGTATGGCTGGACGGCCGGGATCCATCGGATAATTGGGACCGGATGGCCGACCCGCCATGGAGACCTCGCCGATGCCTAAAATCCTGAACGTCATCCAGATCCTGACCCTCGGGGGCGCGGCCCGCGCGCTGATAGCGACCGCGGCCGAATCCCGGGCCAAGGGCGGCTACGAGCACGCCATCCTCTCCCTCCTCCCCCCGGAAGCCCGGGCCCTCGCCCTGGCGCAGGAGAAGGGCTTGCGGGTGATCGGGGCCCCCGACCCCTCGACCCTGCGGGCGGAGCTGGAAGCGGCCGACATCGTGCAGATGCATTGGTGGAACGTCCCGGAGAACACGGACTTCCTGAGCGGCCCCCTGCCCGCCATGCGACTCCTCAACTACTACCACGTCTGCGGCGATCGGCTCCCGCATATCATCACGCCCCGCATCCTGGGGATGGCCGATTTCAACGTGGCCTGCAATCCCTACACTTTCCTGGACAATCCCGCCTTCCGGGACATGGATCCCGCGTTGAAGTCCGAGTCGGCGGGGATGGCGTACGGCGCGGCCGATTTCTCGCGGATGGCGGGGTTCCGCCCCAAGCCCCATGACGGGTTCAACGTCGGGTACATCGGGACCGTCGACTTCATCAAGATGCACCCCGACTACGTGAGGATGTCCGCATCCATCCGCATCCCCGAGAGCCGCTTCATCGTCTGCGGCGACGGATCGCTGGATGTCCTCCGCCGGCAGGCCCAGGAGCTCGGCGCGTCAGGACGCTTCGATATCCGGGGCTATGTGGAGGACGTACGCGGCGCCATCGCGGAATTCGACGTGTACGGTTATCCCCTATGCGAGGAGACCTACGCGGGTTCGGAGCTGAACTTGCAGGAGGTGATGTACGCGGGCGTGGTGCCCGTGGTCTTCCCCTACGGCGGGGTGAAGCGCCTGGTGGTCAACGAGTTCACGGGCCTCATCGTCGACACCGCCCGGGAATACCGGGACGCCGTGGAGCATCTCTACCACCATCCGGCCGAGCGGCGCCGCATGGGCGCGAACGCCAAGGCCTACGCGGACCAGATCTTCGGCGCCGGGAACGCCGCCGCGAAGCTCAATTCCATCTATAAGCGCCTGATGGAGCGGCCCAAACGGATCCGGGAGCCGTTCAGCGGGGCCGGCTCCGGCAGCGGCGTCTTCCTGGACACCCTGGGCGAGGCCGGGGAGGCCTTCCGCCTCAGCCGGGAAGCCGCCGACCTGGCGGAAGCGCTGGCCGCCGACGATCGGGTCGCCGCGTCCACGCGGGTGGGATTCGTCAGCGGCATCCTGGCCTACCGGGGAAGGTACCCTTCGGATCCCTGGCTCCGGTATTGGGCCGGCCTCGTCTTCGATCGGAGCGGGAGCCCCGTGGAAGCGGCAAACGAATTCATGGAGGCCGTCAACGCCGGCTTCCCGCACTGGCGGGTCTATTGGCGGTTGATGGAGGCGACGCGCGCCATGGGCCGCCCCGATCTCGTGCAGCCCCTGGTGCAGCGGCTTGAGCGGGCGCGCCCCGGCTACCGGGAAGAGATCGAGTCGGCACGGCGATCGCCGGGCGGGAGCGACCGGGCGGATTGGATCGCGCGACGCGAGGAGGCGTCCGAGGAGCCCGTCACCCGCGCCGAGGAGGCGTTCCGGGAGGGGCGCGACAAGGAGGCCGAATCCCTCCTAACGGCCTTCCTGGCTCAGCACCCCCGCCATGCCCGGGCACTGAACGACCTGGGTGTCGTCCAGCACAAGGGCGGGCGGAAGGACCAGGCTCGCCTCAATTTCCTGGAGGCGTTGAAGGCCGACCCCGCCTACGCCGGCGCCGCGGCCAATCTCTCCCTCAGCCTGCGGGACATGGGGCTTCACCAGGAAGCCCTGGGTCTTTGCTACCGCTACCTGGACGAGACGCCCTACGATGACGACTTGTTGGCGGCCTCGCGGCAGGTGGAGGAGGATCGCGCCGACAAGTTGCTCGCCCGGTGCCTGATCCGCGATCTGAACTTCCGTCGGAAGGACTACCAGGTGACAGCCATCGTCTCGACTTACAAGTCCGAGGCATTCATGCGCGAGTGCCTGGAGGATCTGGAAGGACAATCCATCGCCGGCATGCTCGAGATCGTGGTGGTGGACGCGGATTCGCCACAGGGCGAGGGCGCCATCGTGGAGGAATTCCAGCGCCGCTACGACAACATCCGCTATATCCGGACCCCCGAGCGCATCGGCATCTACCCCGCCTGGAACCTCGCAGTCCGGGCCTCGAGCGGCGCCTTCATCACGCCCTTCAGCACCAACGACCGCCTTAATCCGGACGCCTACCGGATCCTCCGGGAGGCCCTCGTCTCCCGCCCCGACATCTCCCTCGTCTACGGCGACACCTATCTCACGGGCCTTCCGCACCAAGCCTGGGGGAGCCACGTCCCCACGCCGGACTACGGCGGCGCCTTCCGATGGCCGGAGTACAGCTTCGAGGACCTGATGACCAATTGCCGGGTGGGCCCTCATCCCATGTGGCGGCGCGAGGTGCACGGCCAGGTGGGATATTTCGACGGCCGCTACAAAGCCATCGGGGACCAGGACTTCTGGCTGCGGATGGGCTGGCGGCTCGGGCTTCTGCACATCCCCGTCTTCACCGGCATCGCCTGGATCACCAAGGAGTCCCTGTCGGGGGAAAGCGCCTCCAGGGGGGAGATCCTGGAGATCCAGCGGAAGCATACCAAGGCCTACCTGGAACGGATCCGCCGCGGGCGGTCCGCGCCGCGGGCCGCCTCCGCCTCCTCGGCAGGCGAAGCTAAAGCCGTCGCCGCGCTGTCGGCGGCGAAACAGCCC
>CBILQL010000482.1:0-4557 GCA_966238865.1 uncultured bacterium | reverse complement strand
CCGGATTCGGGCATCCCGCCGGGCACCCTGTGGGAGGACGTGCCCGACGACTGGCGCTGCCCGGACTGCAAGGCCTCCAAGAGCTTCTTCGAGGACGAGTCCATCTTCCAGCAGATGACGCCCCGGGACGAGAACGCCCCCCGGGAGGAGGGCATCACCGACCACAGCCCCCGCCCCGAGGGCGAGGAGCCCGCCCAAGACTGATCAATAAACGGAAACCTTGTCCATTCGAGCCCCGCTAGCGCTTCAGGGGTTTCAGGTGTGGCTCGAAGCCGTTTATCGGCTTCTCGCGGGGCGCGGCTCCCACCTTACTGGAAACGGCGTTTCACGAATGCCGCTGAGCCCAGTGCTTTCCAGGCGACCTCGGTCTCTACGATCAGTTCTTGATCGCGCCGGCTTCAGGGGTTACTGGAAGGATGCGCAGGACGGCGCCCTGGCGGCGCCCCAGGATGCTGACGGCCGGAGCGCCCCCCGCGGCGGCCGGGAAATAGGCCATGCCGGGGCCGAGGCGTCGCATGGCGGCGGCCGTCCGGTGCCGGGCCCGGCCATGGGCGAGGATGGTCGTGGAGGCGATCCCGTTGTGCGAGCGGATGCGGTTGCGCACCCAGGTGCCGGAGGGGGTCAGCTGACCCGCGTTCCAATTGCCGTTGGCCTGGGTGCCGACCTTGAGCGCCGCCGAGCTCTCGGGGACGTCGCAGATGGACCAGTTTGTCCATGTGATGCCGTTCTGGTCCAGGAAATCGCACCAGCGGCGGCCCTCGGCGGTGTCGAGGGCATCCCCTCCCGAGGCCGCGCTGAGGCCGCCTTCCGTGACCATGAGGGCGATGCCGTTGTTGAGGGCGGTCGCGGCCTTGGCCCGCAGCTCCGCCTTGTGGGTGGCGGCGTAGAAGTGGAGGGTGTAGGCGATGTTGGCGCTCGAGGTGATCGGCGAGCGGGAGGCCACGTCCACGTCCTGGGACCAGGTCTGGGTGCCGCACAGGATGATGTTGTCCGGGTCGTTGGCCCGTATCGTGGCGATGACGGCTTCGTGGTAGGGCTTGATGACCGTGGCCCAGGCATGGGTGTTGAGCGGCTCGTTCCAGGTCTCGTAGATGATGTTGGGGAGATGGCCGTAGGTCTTCGAGATCTCGCCGAAGAAGGTCTTGGCCTGGTTGACGTGGGCCGGCCCGTCCTCGGTCTCGTGGAAGTCCACGATCACGTAGATGCCGAGATCGACGGCGGCCTGGATCACGGTCTTCACCTTCTGCATCTCCTGCTGCGGATTCACGAGGTATCCGTCCGCGTTCACGGCCATGGACGGGCGCACCACGGTGCATTTCCAGTCGTCGCGCAGCCAGCGGATGCAGTCGGCGTTGTAGAAGGCCGGCTTCCACTGGCTCCAGTACAGGGCCATGCCGCGCAGGGTGACGGGCTGGTCGTTCTTGTCGACGATCCTGTTGCCCTTTACCTTGAGCTGGCCGTGCTACTGGACGACGGTCTGGGCGCCCGCGGCGAAAGCGGCGAGCAATACTGCGGCGAGGAACTTTTTCATCCGGCTGGCCTCCGACCCGAATCCATGGGAATGCGCCGGAGGAAGATCCCACCCCGGTGGCCGGGGGGACGTGCCCGGCGTCACCGGAATAAGTGGTACGAATCAATATTCCGGTTCGATGCTTCCGGAAATGCGGAATCGACCGGAAAAAGGGGTTTTGGCGCCCCCGGCAGAATGGGGGCGAAGGAGCGAGGGCGCGCAGCCGCCCGCAGCCGAGCAACCATTCTGTCCGGGGTTTTTAGTAGGACGGCTCCTGGCCGTTTCCCGAGGATGCCATGGTTTCCCGGGCCTCCCGGCCTTTTTCCATGGCCCGCTTGGTCTTCTCCTTGATGCCGCTGCGTTCCCAGGTATCCCTCATGGTGGCGCCGCAGGTGGAGCAGAAGTCGGCGACTTCGTTCCGGTTCTTGTAGAGGGAGGCGATAAGCCAGGCGATTCCGGCCCCCAGGGCCATGTAAAACAGCGGCGTGCGTTCGCTGTGCGTGGTCCAGGGCTTGCGGAATCGTACATCCTCCATCTGATCCTTGAGCTTCTCGATCTGGTTCATCAGCATCTTCAGCTCGATCGCTTTCATCCAATTCTTCATCGGCGAACCTCCCGTTTGCGGGCGGACCTCAATGTCCACGGGCATTTTGAAAATATGTTCTGGGAACTCAGAAGGCGAGGCGGATTTCGCCCGCCGGCTGGTCGCGGCGGGTGAGGATGCGCGGCCACAGCGCCTCGCGCATGCGCGCCGAGGTCGCGGAGCCCACGAGGCCCGCCTTTTCCAGGGCGCCGATGAAAATCGGCCAGCGCACCGACGCGGATCCGTCGGCTACCTTCAGGGCGAAGCCCAGCCCCAGGGCCGGGAAGGCGGCGCAATGGAGCCCATGCGCGCCCCCCTTGGTCACGGGCACATCGCCGGGACTGTCGGGATCCTGGACAGTATCGGCCGCAGTTCGGGAGATCCCGTCGGCGGCCGGGATCCGGGGCGGGGCGATGGCCCGGTAGACGCGCATGTCCGGCTCCCCTGTATGGGCCGGCCAGGACAGCATGGATTGGAACAGGCGGGCCGGGCCGTCCGCGGAGGCGCCGGAGATGCGGGCCTCCCGGCCCATGCGGGCGAAGCCCAGGGCCATGTTATACAGGGGCATGCCGAAGGTGGGGGCGGAGCAGCCGTCCAGCGCCAGGGTGATGTCCTCGGCGGACAGGCCGCAGCGGCCGGCCACGGTTTCCAGCACCGCGCGCTGCCAGGGGTGTTCCGGTTCCAGGTAGCCCTCCAGGGGCAGCCCGCGATGCTTGCAGGCCGCGAGCATGCCCGCATGCTTGCCGGAGCATTGGTCGGCCGGGCCGTCGCCGCAGCCCAGGCGGCTTTCGTCGAGGCCGCACTTGGCCAGCAGGCCGCGCACCTGCCGCACCTGGTCGGGGCCGCCCGCATGGGATCCGCAGAGGATGGCCAGGTCCGCGTCGTCGAACCCGAAGGCGCGATGGGCGCCGGTGTCGAGAACCGCCTGGGCCTGGATGGGCTTCGCGGAGGAGCGGAAGAAGGCGCGCAGGGCGGGATCGCCCAGGGACCAGAGCACCTTGCCGTCGGCATCCACCAGGCAGGCCGCGCCGAAATGCACCGAGTCGACCTCCCCGCCGCGCAGGACGGTGGCGAGATGGGCCCCGCCGCCGGCCCATGCCTGTCCCTGGTCCCGGCCCGCGGGGTTGTCGCCGCCGCTGCCTCTGCCGCTGCCGCCGTCACTGCCACCGCCCAGCGCCATGTCCGCCCCTCCGTTTTCCCTCATCGCCATTATCCGCCAGATGCCCCGAAAATACAAAGCGCCGGAACCGTCCGGAAACAGCCGTCACCGGCCGGATACAGCGGGGCCGGAAACCTTCGCGCGTCGGAATCCTCCCGAACGGATTCCGGCGGAAGCTATTTTATATGGCCTCCCCGTCGCGGGAGTGGAGGTGCCGATGTCCGAACCATGCCGAGCCCTGGTGCTCGAGAAAGCGGGAGCGGAGTCTCCCGTCCTGAAGCGCGTGGATTCCGCGCCGCCGCGTCCCGGCGAGGCGCGACTGCGCGTCAAGGCCGCGGCTTTGAACCACCGGGATGTCTGGATCTGCCAGGGCAAGTACGCGGACATCCGCCATCCTTCCGTGCTGGGGTCGGACGGGGCCGGCGTGGTGGAAGCGGTAGGCGAGGGCGTGGACGGGACCTGGCTGGGGAAATCCGTGATCGTCAATCCCTGCCTGGGGTGGGGGAGCCATGCGGAGGCGCCTGCGGCCGGGTGGCGCATCCTGGGCATGCCCGATCCCGGCACCTTCGCGGATTGCGTGAACGTGCCGGCGGCGAATCTCGCGCCGCTCCCCCGCGGACTCGGCTTCGAGGAGGCGGCGGCCCTGCCGCTGGCGGGGCTCACGGCCTGGCGGGCCCTGTTCACGCGCGGCCGCCTGAAGGCCGGCGAGACGGTGCTGATCACCGGCGCCGGGGGCGGCGTGGCCCAATTCCTGCTCCGCTTCGCGCTGGCCGCGGGAGCCAGGGTCTTCGTCACCTCGGGATCGCCCGACAAGCTGCGCCGGGCCGCGGAGGCGGGCGCCGCCGGGGGCGCCGACTACCGGGAGGCGGATTGGGAGAAGAGCCTCGTCAAGCAGGCCGGCGCCTTCGACCTGGCGGTGGATTCGGCGGGAGGCCCCGGCTTTGCGAAGCTGATCGACGCGGCGCGGCCGGGAGGCCGGATCGTCTTCCTGGGGGCGACCGCGGGCAATCCCCCGGAGATGCCCCAGCGCAAGGTGTTCTGGAAGCAGCTGGACCTGCTGGGCACCACCATGGGGTCCCCGCAGGATTTCGCCGGCATGATCTCGCTGGTGGAATCCAAGGCCCTCAAGCCCGCCATCGACGGCGTCTATCCGCTGGAGCGGGCCGCGGAGGCGTTCCGGCGCATGGCGGCCGGCGAGCAGTTCGGCAAGCTGGTGCTCAGGATGGACTGAGGGTCGGCCACCAGCCCCCCGCAAGCCGCTTAAATAACCGGGCGTGCGGCGTCCCTAGAGAACCATGTTGTTCA
>CBILQL010000481.1:0-4557 GCA_966238865.1 uncultured bacterium | reverse complement strand
CAACAGGTCCCCGACCGGATTGGAGCTCTCCCCGCCCACCCGCCGGGGGGAGAATTGGAAGTTGTAATTCAGGTTCGCGGACCAGGGAGTCTGGTCGAACCGGGCCCCCGGGAAGCCTTGGGTGTCGCGCACCCTCACCCCGGAGTTGAAGTTTCCTCCCACCTCCAGGCCCTTGCGCCAGCTGAAATTATAGGCGGTGAGGATGGGGGCGACCAGGCTGTTCGGCTTGCCGCTGAAATCGTCGTAGAGCATGTGGGTGGTGGAAATGGTGAATGGGACCTTGGAGGTCAGGTACACGGTGAAGCTGCTGCCGATGGGGGACCATTCGCGGTCCCGGTTGGCGATGTTGTAGCTGACCGAGGAGGCGGTCGATCCCAGCTTGTACGGCGCCTCCTTGCCCTTTCCGGCGCTGCCGGACGGTGCGGATGCGTCCGTCCCGTCCGTCCGGCTCCCGGAGGTGTCCCGCGCCTTCAGCTTGAGGTCCACCTCGTTCTCCAGCCCCAGGGTCACGGTGCGCTGCTCGGCCTGGTAGGCGACGCCCTGGCCCAGGCCGGGATTGGGGACGAAACGGGGATTGGAGTCGATTTCGGGCGCATAGGTGAAGCCCACCCTGGGAATCACGGTATGCCGCACGCCCGTCACGGAGCCGAACCAGGGATCCTCCTCGGCCATGGCGATGCCGTAGAAGCGGGTGTCGGCCGAGACTCCGGTGCTGAAATGCGGGAAGTATTCTCCCAGGTCGCCGGCTGAGGGATCCCAGGCGTTGCGCGAGCCGCCGGGAGCCGTGGGATCCCGGCTGTCCAGGCTCCACATCTGCCCGGCGTTCACGCTCGGGTTCAGGTTGATGTACTGGAAGGCCTGGAACTTGCCCGAAACGGTGAGGTCGTCGCGGTAGCCCACGAAGGTGTTGCTGTCCCCGCGCACGATCGGGGCGGCGGGGTTCGCCGGGTTGGGGACGGTCGGGGTGCGGACGTAGTAGGCGTTGCCGGCGCTGCTGTAGCTGTACTCCAGCTTGCGGTACCAGGGGTCTTCGGGCGTCTCCCCGGCGGGGTCGCGCGGGGCGTAGGGGTCCTCCTCGGCATCCTCCCGGGGCTCCGGGAACAGGGGCCCCCTCATGCTCAGGGTCACGTTGGGCAGGGTGCGCGTCAGGTTCCCGGTGGTCAGGTTGTAATTCTGGTTGAAGCCAATCCCCAGGTTGGCCCCTTGGGAATCGAACTGGCGGCGGTAGCCCAGATCCGCGTTCGCGGTCTGCTGGGAGCGTTCCTCCTCGGTGAAGGTGTTCCGGAACACCACGTCCGGGTCGCTCTGGAAGGTGCCGGATCCCTTCAGGGTCTGCTTCTGGTCCGGCGTGATGTTCCAGTCGTTGGCGTATCGCAGGCTCCAGCCCGCCTGGGAGGGGTCGAACTCGCTCAGGTAATAGGTGCCGTCCAGGGACCCGTTGAGCAGGTAGCGCACGTTGTACCGGTACTGGGAGTTGATGTTGGTGCGATCGAAGGTGCCCTGCTCGCCCTCGATCACGTCCCCGGCCAGCTTGTAGTCCATGTAGTCGTTGATGGCCCAGTAGTATCCGATGTTGTTCATGAAGAAGCCCTGGGCCTGGTCGCCGCCGATCTTCGGCTGCAGCATGCCCGAGCGGCGCCCGGTGCCGAGCGGCATCACGATCATGGGGAGCACCGCCACCGGCACCTCGGCGATGTCCATCACGATGGGGCCCGAAAGCACCTTGGACTTGGGCTCCAGGATCATGCGGCGGCTGTAGAAGTAGTAGTGCTTGTAGGGCAGGACGCAGGTGGAGAAGTCGCCGCGGGCGATGTAGACGTCCCCGTTCGGCTGGCGGCGCACCTCCACCCCGTTGAAGCTCTGGTTGCCCTTCTGGGAGGACCCGTAGTAGATCTCGCCCACCTTGGTCTTGAGGTTGTAGCGCATCCGGTAGCCGAGGATGGGGGGATTCGTCGGGTCCTGGATGAGTGGCGCCCCCATGGCCTCGACGATGTTGTCCTGGGACCAGTAGACGATGGAGTCGGCGATCATGGACGAGCCCTTGTAGGTGAGCAGGGCCTTGTCCGACAGGGAGAAGCGATCGTTGCGGTAGCGGATGCGCACGGCCGAATAGGCCACCGTGTCCCCGGCGGCGGCGGCGGTGTCCCCGGCCGTCGCCCCGGCCGAAGGTTGCAGGGAGTCCGGGACGGCCGGCGTTCCGGCGGCAGTGGCGGCGGCGGAGGCGGTATTTGCGGCCGTATCGCCGGGGGGGCGTGCCGCGGCGGCTCCCGGGGCCCGGGCCGCGGTGTCCGCGCCCCGCCCGGGGGCGGCGCCGGGTCGGGAGGCTTCCGCGGCCGGCATCCCGGTTCCCGGGCGAGGGATGGGGACCAGGTCCTGGGCGGCCGCGGCGGACGCCAGGGCTGCGATGAAGAGGAGCGCCGGGCCGGATGGTGGGAGATAATCCTTGATCATGGCAGCCCGGATTGGGCCCCATAATGTAAAAAAACCCGTTCTACCCCTACAGGAGCTTCAGCCGCTCCTCGGGGGAGAGCAAGGTCACGATGCGGACGGCGAAGTTCTCGTCGATGACGGCCACCTCGCCCTTGGCGATGATCTTCTCGTTGATGATCAGGTCCACCGGCTCGCCGGCCAGCCGATCCAGCTTCACGATCCGGCCGGGAGTCAGCTCCAGCAGCTCCTTCACGCGCATCAGCTTGTGCCCGAGCTCCAGGCTCACCGGCAGGCTGATGTCCTGGAGCTGTTCCATGGTGAGCTTCTTGCGGGTCGAACGCTTGTATTCGGCGGCCATCAGAGTATCTCCAGGAAGGCGCGCGCCTTCTCCACCTCGTCCTTGGTCCGGCGCTGGAAGCGCTCCCAGGCCTCTCCCTCCATGCCCACGCGCTGCCAGACCCGGGGATGGATGGCGGCGATGGCGGCGCGATCCGGGACCCCGTCCTTGACGTGCTTGGCCAGTGCGTCGGCGGCGTGCACCAGGGGGATGAGTTCCCCGGTGTCGCGCTGGGCATGCGCGTCGCCGGGCGGGGCCTCCATCGGATGGTGGTGCCAGGTCATCGAGTCCACGAAGGGCGTCGGCAGGTTCCATTTGCGGGCCAGCCAGCCGCCTATCTCCCCGTGGGTCAGCCCCAGAACCGCCTTCTCCGATTCCAGCAGATCGGCCCCGGTCTTCTCCCGGAAGGCCACGACCTTCTCGAATTCCGCGGTCAGGCGCTGGGAGAGGACCATGCGGCCCATGTCGTGGAGCAGTCCGGCGATGAAGGTCTCCTCGGTGAAGGGGAGGTCCTTCTCCAGCGCCAGGGACTTGGCCAGGGCGCCGGCCAGCAGGCTGTGCTCCCAGAAGTCCTCCACGTCGAAGCCGCGGCTCTTCGCATCGCCGAACACCTTGAGCACCGAGGTGGTGAGCACGACGTTGCGGATGGTCGAGAATCCGAGGATCACGATGGCCTGGGTGATGGTGCTGATCCGGCCCGGGAATCCGTAGAAGGCCGAATTCACCAGCTTGAGGACCTTGGAGACCAGGGCGGGATCGGTGGCGATGGCGCGCCCCAGCTCCTCGGCCGAGGTGCGGGGGTCCTGCATCAGCCGCGTGATGGTCGTCATCATGGACGGCAGGGTGGGGAGGTCCGTGATCTTCTGGACCAGAGCCCTCAGGGCGGTCGAATCTGGGGTCGTTTCGGGCATCTGGAGGGCGTCCTGACGCGGCCCGGAGGGTTGCGGTGGCGACCGCGGGCCGGCAGGGTCATTTTAGCTCCCGCCGGGCGGGACAAGCAACCCAAATTATGGGACAATTGGCGGAGAAGGGAAGTTCCCAGCCGTTCCGAACGCAGGATGCAAGCGCGCCCCGACAACCCCATGCCCGGCCAGGCGTTCCGCAGGACGCTGCGGGCCCTCGCCGTCCCGCTCCTCCTCGGCGCGGCCGCCTGCCCCGTCCCTTCCCATGCGGGCGCCTCCCTGGAGGTGATGCAGGCCCTGGGCAGCGGCTTCGGGCGGTTCAGCCCCCTCACCCTCGCCCTGTGCGGCCTCCTGCTCATCGCCGTCATGGGCGTCCTGGTGGCGCTGGAAATCCTCCGCTCGGACCACCGCCAGCGGGAGAAGGTGGACATCGGATGGCGCTACTTCGGCGAGATGGCGGCCCAGAAGCGCCTCACCCCGGCCGAGACCGACGTCCTGAAGCGCATCGTGGAGGCCGGCGAGCTGGGAAGCGCCGACATGGTCTTCGAGTCCTCCTTCATCTACGAGGATTCCCTGGAGCCCTTCCTCAAGGCCAACGCCTCGCGCCTCGAGCGGGACGAGCACCTGTACGCCCTCCTGCGCGGCCTGCGCGTGAAGCTGGGCTACGCCCACCTCCCCGCCGAGATCCCCATCGGCAGCACCCGCCAGCTCGAGGAAGGCATGCCCGTCACCATCCTGGACGGCGAGGGCTCGACCTGCCGGGGCCGCGTCGCCGAGGTGGGCGAGCGCCGCTGGTCGGTGGCCCTGGACGAGGACCTGCCGCCCACCATCGCGGCCGGCGCGGCCATGGACGCCTCCATGCTCCGCGCCAACGACGGCGAGTACGCC
>CBILQL010000480.1:0-4564 GCA_966238865.1 uncultured bacterium | reverse complement strand
TGTTGCCGGAGGCGCTGGAGAGAGCCGTCACCTTCCGCAACAGCTTCGTCTCCGGATTACCGGGCATGGTGTGAATCATCACGTACAGGATGCGGCCGACGCCCTGCGGATAGTCGTCCAATGGGTACCCGAGCACCGTTTGCATCTGGCTCGCGAGCATGTCGAGGACAAGCTGGAGCGTTCCTGCGTTCCAGCTCACGAGGTTCAGGTAACGGCGGCCGTCTGGGAAGCGGATCGAGGCGTTCTCGAAGGCGACCGCCTGCAGGGCTCCTTTTTCCCAGCGCCCGAAGGTCGCCTGGACGGTCTTCCCACGGGCCCCCTTCGAAGCGTCGGGGAAATTGTCCGGCCCCACGACGGCCGCCGGGAAGGACTTGTTCAGGAAAAGGATGCCGGGTTCCACCTTGAACTTGAGCACAGCGGTATCGAAGGCGTTCTGGTTGTTGTAGCCACTCCGGAGCTTGACGAGCCGAGCGGCCTGGCGGTCGTACACGAAGAGCTCGCACCGGGCGCCATAGAAGGCGATGTTGTTCTCGACCGGGAACTTCCACACCTGGCTCGAATTGTCGAGCGCGAAGCTGAAGCCTTCCGGGTGCTCGACGGCCGGGCCCGTCCGGGCGTCGATGGAGTACTTAGGGAAGGTGATGCCCCGCTCCGGGATCCACCCGCTCTTCCAATCCTCGCCATCGAGGCCCGGAGCCGAGCTCGAAATATCGGCGAAGCTGCTGAGGCGGATGACGCCATTCTTGAGGCCCATGCTGGGCGTGTTGGCGGGCAGGGTGTACTGGTAGTCCCACCCCGCGCCGCCCGGCTTCTCCGGGTTGTAGAAGTACACCTTCCGATCGGCGGTCGTGAGGCCGATGCTGCCGCCCACAATGCCGGTCAGCGCATTGAGCGCCGCGAGGTTCGACACCGTGCAGCCGGGCGTCGCCTGCACGCAGTCGATTTTGACCAGGAAGTCATAGTTCGAGCTGTTGGCTGCGTTGGGCACGTCCGCGGCCGTAGGCCCGGCGTACTCCAGCTCCAAGGCCATGCCGAAGTCCTGGTGGTCTTGCGTGTAGCGGGTCTCGCCCAGGGGCTCCGCCTTGACCAGGTAGGCGTACACGACGGGGCCGGGCAAGAGCTCACCGAACACCCGCTCGCCGGCGTGCTCCATCTCCACGCGGACCTTCTGACCAGCGTAGGTCTCGGTGAAGGCCTGGAGGGCGGCGTATTGGGCGGGGGTCATGTAGGCCAGATTGAAAGCGGACCTACGGACCTGCTGGGCGCCCATCCGGATGATGTCGAAGATGGTGCTGTCGATGGCTTCGAGTTCGATTACGGATCCGCGGAGCGGATTCCCGGGCGTGCGATATCCCTCCTGCACCAGGAAGGAAGTGGAATAGAGGCTGCCAGCCGTTTCGCCCAGCCTCACGGGAAGGCCCTCAGGTAGCGGAACACGGCCTCGACGAGGTAGGTCTTGCCGCCGTCCTCACGTTGCGGTTCGGAGTAATCCACAAGCCGGGTCCAATTATCCTCGGAGTTCACTCCGAAGGGCCGATACCCGGGCGTGCGCAACCGCACTTCTTCGCCGAGATTGGCCTGCAGGTTTGCCTCGAACGTCGGCATGTAGGACGTATTCACGCGGAACCGCAGGGACGGCGCCAGGCGGCGCACGACCGGCGACGAGGTCTTCGAGGCTGCTCTCCACTCCTTGCTGCCCATGCGGGTCAGGACCTTGTTCAAGGCGTTCGACGGGACGACGGGATAGAGCAGCTCGACACCCGAGGGGATGGTGGAGATCTCCCACATGTAGGCGTCCGGCCCGATGGGCCAATCGATGATGGTATCGAGATCCCAATCTTCGGTGAACAGCGAGCTTCTGGAAACTCCGGCCATGCGGAGTATGCTGTTCCGGGTGAGATGGAAATCACCGATGGCAGGATTGACGAACCCAAATTGACCTTCGGTAACATTTGTGAAGCTGTTGGAGCCTGGAGCGGAAGATCCTGAGGAGGCATTATTTGAACTGCTTCCGCCGATTGAGGAAAAGCCAGTAAGAAATGTTGCGTTTGAGCCTCTGGCCGCCCAACAATTTCTGCATACGGCCGAACCGCCATTACTCAAAAACCCATTTTCAAACCCGTAAGCACCGCAGTTTTCATACACAGGCCCCACGAAGGCATTGTTGCCAAATGCATAGTTGGTAGAGCTACCATATACACTCCACCCAATACACTTATAAAATCTATGCCCTACAGTGCTCGCAACAGAAACAGTCCCGTTATTGGTGACTTTGAATAAACAGTTTTCAAATGTTGGGTAGGCACCAGAGGTTGTAACAACAAGCGAGCTCCCGGCGGTAAGTGTTAATTGAATATCTCTAATTATTGGGGAACTGCCTTGTATATGAAGAGGAAGTCCAAATGTCGGCCGAATATTGACAATGTTGGTGGCATCGAACCGACCCCTTGCCTCATACCCGGTCGCTGGACGAAGCACCACGGTTGCATTGGCGCGACCCGGAATGACCACCAACTCATCGTACACTCCGGGATCAACTATCACATTGTTAACGCCAGAGTTATTGGCAATGGCTGACATTGCAGCGAATAAAGTGGTATATGGTCTAGTGGGCCCGACGAGGAGGTCCGGCATCAGGCGTACCCCTTCGCGAAGATCTCGGTCTTCAAATAGGTCCCGAAGGCCGGGCGATCCCGGTCGATGGCGGCAATGAGGTCCCGCACCGCAGGCGAGCTCACCGATCCGCTGATCTGGTAGGTCGGCCGATAGTTGATTTCGTAGGTGTTTCCGCCCCCGCTCCGCTGCCCGGCGCCCCATCCACCCGCGAGCATGGAATAGAGCTGCGCCTGCTGCCCCCGCGTCAGGATCATCTCCCCGGCATTCGCAGCGACCTGTATCCGGTCCCCGGAGGTATAGGGCCCCTCCACGATGCCGCCGCGCGCGAACTTCTGCTGCGACACCTTGACCGCCTGGGCGGCGCCGAGCGCGCCGATGGAGAGCGCCAACGGCATCGCCCAGAACCCGCCTTGCGCCAGGGTCTTCATGACCGCGACGGCGGTGTTGATGGCGATCTCGCCGATGGCCAGGGTCTTGAGGAGCACCGCGTTCTTCTTGTTCTGGGCGAACAGAGCGGCACCGGCCTGCAGCAGGTTCCCGACCATGGCCGCGGCCGTGCCCATCCGTGCGGCGGCCTCTTCGCGGTCGGTGCGGCGGCGTGCCTCGCTCTGCCGCTTGTGCAGCTCGGTGAGCATCCGCTCCTTCTCGGCCCGGCCGTAGGCGTATTTCTCGATTGCTTCGCCCATCTCCCGGAAGTGGGCGTCCTGCTGCGCGCGCTGCTTGGCGAATTCGTCCGCAGCGAGACCCTCGAGGATGGTGTCTCTGTTCTTTTTCTCGTCCTCGATCTCCTGCCGATGCCGCTCAAGGATCGCCTTCTCGGCCTGCAGCTCCTTCTGGCGCCGCTCCCGAGCATTCTGATTCGCTTTCTCAACGGAGCTGGCTGTTTCCTGTGCCTCTTTAGTGGCGATGCCGGCGAGCACATCGGCGTGCCGCTGCTTTTCCAGCACCACGGCCTTGTCAAAACTCCCGATCTCGGCGAGGCGACCCTGGTGATTCAGGATCTCCAGTGCACGCTCACGGTTGAAGCCCTCCTCCGTAGCTTCGATTCGAGCCTGGGCTGCTTCCTTCTGTAGCTTGGCCAAGGTTTTCGCCTGATCCTCGGAGAGCTTGGACTGGTTTGATTTATTCCCCGCATCCGGCGCGATGTTCGCGAAGGGGTCATTCTTCATCGCGGCTTCGCCAAGCTTCTTGAGACGGCTCTCCAAGGTGTCGATCTGGGGGTTGTACCTCTTGAGGAGGTCCTCGCCCTCCTTCAGCTCGTCGTGCCAGGTCTTGCTCGACTTCTTTGCCTGGTCCCACGCAATTGTGGCGGCTCCGATCGTGACCGTCAGCGCGGCCAGAATAGGATTCGAGGCGACGACGGCCGCGAGGGCGATGCCCATGCTGCGGATCCCGGTCACGATCGCGGCCAGCTTGCCCACGGCGAACATGGCAAAGAACGCCTTGCCGGCGGTGACCAAGGCGCCGAAATGCTCGACGAGGCCGGCGAGCGCGCGGCCGAGGTTCTCTCCCAGCGCCTTCACGCTCTCCCGGAAGCCGGCGTCCTGGAACGTCTCCCGCAGCCTGTTCAGCGTCGCGGTCACCCCGACCATGAATCCGGAGCCGAAGCTGCCGGAAAGCTCGAACAGGGCGGTCTTGAACCGGTTGATGCCGGCCTGGCCCTGCTGCGCGGCCGAGACGGCATCCCGTCCGAAGGTGTTGTGCAGCTCGCGGGCGAACTTGGGTAGGAACTCGGCCGAGATCACCTGGCCCTGCTCCAGCATCTTCCCCAGCTCGGCCGTCGTGACGCCCATGGCACGGGCCGCCATCTGGAAGGCGCCGGGGATGCGTTCGCCGAGCTGGCCGCGCAGCTCCTCGGCCTGCACCGTGCCCTTGCTCATCATCTGCTGGATGGCGTTCAGCGCCCCGGCGCTTTCCTCGCTGGAGAGGCCCAACACCGTCGTCGCCT
>CBILQL010000479.1:0-4571 GCA_966238865.1 uncultured bacterium | reverse complement strand
GGGCGCGGACAAGAAATACGGCCCCTATGTCCATAAAGCGCCGGCGGTCCAGGCAGGTCCGGCCGCCGCCTCTCAGCCGGCCACCGGCTCCCAGCCGGGCGTGACGCACGCAGGCTGAGAAGCGATCCCGGAATTCGATCCGAACCTATGGCGGGCGAGGGGCCATGGAGCCCCGGTTCAGCGGCGCGGGATGGCCAGCCAGGCGGCCAGGCACAGGGTGAGGCTGCTGATCGGCATCAGCACGGCCGCGAAGAGCGGCGTCACCAGGCCGGCCATGGCCGCCGCGACGGCTCCCGCGTTGTATAGCCCCGAGAGGATCCAGCAGGCCCGCAGGGCCCGGCGCGCGCCGCGCGCCAGGGCGAAGAGGCGGGGCAGGGAGGAGGGACGGTCGCCGGTGGACAGGATGTCGGTGCCGGCGCTCAGGTCCACGGCCCCGCCCTGGACGGCCATGGCGAGGTCGGAAGCCCCGAAGAGCAGGCTGTCGTTGAACCCGTCTCCGACCGCCAGGCAGCGCCCGTAACGCTGCTGGTACTGGGAGGCCAGCGCCATCTTCTCCTCCGGGGACAGGCCGCCATGGTATTCCCGGATCCCGCAGCGCTCCGCGAAGGCCTCCACCTTGCCGGGATTGTCTCCCGAGAGCAGGACCACGGCCAGGCCTCGGTCCGCGAGGGCCCGGAGGGTTTCCGGCACGTCGGGCTTGATGTCGTCGGTGAACCGGATCAGGGCGGCGGGTTCGCCGTCGACGAACACGCAGGAATCGGGGCGCCCGGCGGCGCCGTCCGCCAACACTAGCCTTGGGGGCGCGCTCCAGCCGAGCCCGGAGAAGGCGCCGTCCTTCTCCTCCCAGGCGCCGTAGCGGCACAACCCGATTTCCCGGATTGCGCCCCCGGCTTCGGCCTTCGCCACCATGCCGAAGTGCGGGATTTCCCGGATGCCGGACAGGACCGGCGCCTCCCCTTCCGTCCCTTCCAAGGCGCGGCGCAGGGAGGCCGCCACGGGATGCAGCGAGTGGCGCGCCAGCTCGAGCAGGCTCCGGAGCGCGGCCGACCGCTTCCCGGAATCCTCGGCGAAGGGCGGCAGCCAGGTCCACCCGGATACGGCGCGATGGGTGAAGGTCAATGTCCCGGTCTTGTCGAAGAGCACGCAGCGGACCCCGGCGAGGGCTTCCAGGGCGGCCTGGGACTTGAAATGGTAGCCCAGGGCCTGGGCCCGCTTCAGCGCCAGGCCCCGGCAGATGGGGGCCGCGAGGGCGAGGGCGCAGGAGCAGGAGATGATGAACACGCTGGCGGCCACGGCCAGGGCCCGCGGCAGCCCTTCCGGCGCGTGGATCAGGAAGGCTGCGATGCCGCAGACGATCACGGCGGCCGTGAAGACGGCCGCCACCCGGGACATCCCGTCCGGCAGGGAGCGGCGCCCGGAGGCCAGCTCCGCGAGCTCGCGGCCCAGCCGGTCGATGCGCGTGAGGCCGATGGATCCGGTGACCAGCAGGGAGGCCGGGGCCTTGAGGTTCAGGGAGCCCGCGAACACCGGGTCGCCGGCGCGCGCGGGCCGGGGCCGGCTCTCGCCGGTCAGCAGGGCCGTGTCCAGCCAGGCTTCCGCGGACTCGAGCACGCCGTCGAAAGGCAGGTATTCTCCCGGGGCCACCTCCACCGTCTCGCCCGCCTTCACTTCATCGCATCCGACCCGCAAGGTCTTGCCGTCCCGGCGCACGCGCACCTTGCCCCGGCGCAGGGCGTCGAACCAGCGGCCGTTGAGGGCCAGGCCCGCCTCGAAGCGCTGCACGCCCCAGCGCCCCAGGAGCAGGAGGAAGACCAGCCCCGCCAGGCTGTCGGAGAAGTTGCCGGGGCCGCCGCCCAGGAGGGAGAAGAGGCTCACCGTGAAGGCGAGGAGGATGCCCAGGGTGATGGTGACGTCGATGCTGAAGCGGCCGGTGCGCAGGGCCCGCAGCGCGCCGGCGTAGAAGGGCTGGCCGCCGTAGACGACGGCCGGCAGGCTCACGGCGAAAGCGAAATGGTCGAACCGCGCCGCCCAATCGGGCGAGATCCCCTGGAAGGCGCCCAGGTAGTTGGCGGCGGCGAAGGCCATGGCGTTGGCGAAGCAGGCGCCGCTCACCGCCAGGCGGGCCAGCAGGGCGTGGTTGGGCCGCGGGCGGAGCGGCGCGTCCTCGGCCTTGGGGCGGAAGCGGTAGCCGAAGCGGGCGGTGGCCGACAGGATGTCCTTCAGGCGGCAGGCCGCGGGATCGTAGGCGAGATGCACGTCGCCGCGCAGGAAATCCACCTCGAAGGCGTGCACGCCCGGCGTCTCCCGCAGCAGGTTCTCCACCAGCCAGCCGCAGGCGGCGCAGACCAGCTCGCGGCTCTCCAGCGTCACCGCGTGCCGGCCCGGCTCCCAGCGCCCGATGCCGGCCAGCGTGCGGGAGTCGTCCAGGGTGGCGAGGTAGGCGGCGTATTCCTCCCCGAAGGCGGCCTTGGGCGCCTTGCGACCGTCCTGCTCCAGGAGGTCGTAATACCGTCCCCAGCTCTGCCCCGCCAGCAGGGCATGCACTTCCAGGCAGCCCTGGCAGCAGAAGGCCGTGCCGCCGGCGTCCCGGACGACGGTGTGCAGGATGGCCTGGCGGCAATGCCCGCAGGCCGCTCCCGGCGAATCGTCCGGGGGCGTCGGCGGGGCGGGGCTCCAACCGGAATCCGGATGCGCGAGGGTGTCTTCCATTCCGATACCCTTCACTCCCCGAAGAAGCGGGGGAAGGCGCTTTCCATGAACACTTCGCCGTCCCGCTCCCATTCTATCAGCACGTCCCATCGGCCGTTGCGCAGGGACGCCGCAGGGCCGCGCCAGGTTCCCTCGTCCGCCGAGCCTTCCGCCCAGGCCAGCGTCGTCGACGCGTCGAGCCGGCCATCCTCCGGGCGCTGAAAGGTTATCCGGCACGTGGCGCCATCCAGGGAGGGTCGCGTTCCTGTTACCACGTTCGCCGCCGGGGTCGGATCCCCTGGCGATGCGGAGGCAGGGTCCCTGGGTGACGCTGTGCCAGGATTCCTGAGTGACGCCGAGCCAGGATCCCCGCGCCGCGAGGCCCGTACTATCCACTCACCGCCTTCGGCCGAGAGCTCCACGTCATGGGCGGCGGCCAGGGCCCGGCGCGCAAGGCGGGCATCCTGTTCCAGGCCCGCCTGGTAATAGTCCGGGCGCACCAGGTCGCGACGGCCCGTCAGGGAGATCCAGACGAAGGCGCCATTGGCCAGCAGTCCCAGGACGGCCAGGGCGATCAGCGCCAGGATCCAGGGCGGAATGCCCTCCTTCCGGCTAGCCACCCGTCCTCCAGGGGCCCGCCAGCACCAGCGGCACGGTTTCAAGGTAGCCGCCTTCGCCGACGAGGACCAGGCGCGCCTCCAGGCGTCCCAAGCGGAAGCGATTGGCGGGAACGGTCACCTCCAGCGGGAGGTCGAGGAGCTGGCCGCCGGAGATCGCGAAACCGCGGCCGTCCCAATTGGTGGTCGCTGCGGCAGGCGTTGCAGTCGGGGTGGCCGCTGCGGCCGTGGCTGCCGTCGCTGCCGGGGCGGCCACGTCGGCGATTTCCACGGACAGGGTCAGCGTCGCGCGGGTGGCCTTGCGGTTGCGGAGGTGCAGGGTGTAGGTGTTGCGCACGTCGCCGGAAGCCGTCATGGCATAGGGCGAGGAGCCCTTCCGCAGGACGTCGACCCCGACGTCCCCGCGGAGGGCCAGCATGGCCGCCGACGCGCCGAACAGGGACAGGGCCAGGGCGCCATATACCGCCACGCGGGCGCTCAATCTGGGGACGGGCCGCTTCTCCAGCTCCGATAGGGAGGCGTAGCGCACGAGGCCCTTCGGGAATCCGCGCGCATCCATGGTGCGATCGCAGGCGTCGATGCAGCGCATGCAGCCTAGGCATTCCAATTGGCTCCCGTTGCGGATGTCGATGCCGGTGGGGCAGACCAGCACGCATTGGTTGCAATCCACGCAATCGCCGAGACCCTCGCGCCTCCCCCGGCTGCCGCGTCCGCGCTTCTCGCCGCGGGCCTGGTCGTAGGCGACCATGGAGGTGTCCTGGTCCACCAGCACGCTTTGCAGGCGGGCATAGGGGCATACCATCACGCAGGCCTGTTCGCGGAAATAGGCGAAGACCCAGAAGAAGACCGCGCTGAAGGCCAGCACGAAGGCGAGCCCCATGGCATTCTGGGGGGAGGGATGGCGGATGGCGTAGAGGAGGTTGTCCATGCCCCAGAAATAGGCGAGGGCGGTGTTGGCGATGAGGCCCGACAGCAGGGCGAAGATCAGGAACTTGACCGTCTTGCGCCACAGCCAGTCCGGTGTGAAGGGATGCCGGTCGCGCTCGCGGCGCGCCGAGGCCCGGCCTTCCACCAGGCGCTCCACGGGGTAGAAGAGGAATTGCAGGAAGACGGTCTGGGGGCAGGCCCAGCCGCACCACACGCGCCCGAACCGGGCCGTGACCAGGAACACCAGCACCAGGAAGCCCAGCACGGCGGGCAGGAACAGGGCGATGTCCTGGGCCCAGTAGTAGTGGGAGGCCGCCACCAGCTTGCGGCCGAGGATCT
>CBILQL010000478.1:0-4590 GCA_966238865.1 uncultured bacterium | reverse complement strand
CCCGCTCGTCCCCTGCCCCTGCTTGAAGTTGAACTCCATCTTGGTGTCGATGGCGTAGGCTTCCGGGTTCATCATGGCCGTGAACGGCTCGCCGACCTGGTGCTGGGCTCCCAGCTCCGGGTTGTTGTAGGCGTAGATCCTCATCTTCTCGAGCTGCCCGCCCGCCATGCGCCTACCGCTCCTTCCTGTCGCGGAGCACCCGCATCACGTCCTCGACGCAGCGCGCCGCCAGCGCGTCCTGGTCCCCGCCCTCCTCACCGGGCGGCTTCCCCCCGGGAGCGCCGCTCGCGCCGTTATCGCCGCCTTGCGGCGAGTTCCCCACGTTCACCTTGATGTTCAGCTCGCGGATCTCGAGGGGCATGGTCTTCCTAGGCCAGGTTGAAGTGTCGGTAGCTGAGCTCCAGGGTCTCGATCACCAGGCTGTTCTCGCCGGCGTTGAAGTCGCTCACCGCCCATTTCTTGGGCCAGGCGCGGTGGACGTTCCAGGTCTTGAGGGGATTGTGCTCCTCGTTGAGCAGGGAGATTTTCACCTGGCACGGGCTGAAGACCCGGTTCCGGAAGGCGTCGAGGCACCACGCGATCACCTTGGAATCGGTGAGCATGCCCCGCTTGAGAGCGAGGTCCGGGTACTTGGTGCGCACCGGCAGCTTGTGCTCGAAGCGGTTCTCGCCGCCCTCCTTGAAGGACTCCATGTCGTACTCGACGTTGAGGCCGGACACCGACTGGAAGCGGGTGTCGTTGTCGTTCCCGATGTTCACGAACTCCACCAGGAAGTGGAATCCGACCGGCGGATAGTACCCGCCGGCCGCGGGTGAGCCTGCCATGTCCGCGTCCCTCCCCGCCTCAGCCCACCGGGCTCAGGCCCTCGTGGGCCAGTTCCAGGGTCTCGATAGCCACCTCGTTGCCGTCAGCCTTGAGATCGCTGGCCTGGATCTTGACCGGGAAGGTGTTCTTGGCCTTCCAGGACATGACCGGACTGTGGGTCTCGTTGAGCAGGCTGATGATGACGTCCCGGCGCTCGACCTTGTTGAGGTTCACGGTCTTGATCCACTTGTAGAAGTCCGAATCCCCCTCCACGGTCCCGCGCTTCAGGGTGATGTTGCTGAACTTGTGCAGGCCCGGCATCTTGATCTTCGAGTATTCCGGGCTGGATCCCTCCCTGTACTCGATGGCCTCGACCTGCATGTCCAGCCCGGTGACCTCGGTGAAGCCGAGGCGCTCCCCGCCCCATTCGACCCGGAAGTGGAATTTCGACATCGGATATGGTCCCGCCATGTGCGCCCTCTCTCAAGAAATGGTGTGTCCGCCCCGGCCCCGCCCCTGCGGGGCCTTCGCCTTCTCCCTCGCCCTGCTTCCCGCCGTCAGCTCACGGCCAGCTTGTGGCTGAACTGCAGGATGATGAACTCCGCCGGCCGCACGGCGGCCATGCCTATCTCCACGATCATGCGGCCCTCCAGGATGTCCAGGGAGGTCATGGTCTTCCCCAGGCCCACGGCGACGTAGAAGGCGTGCTCGGGCTTCGCCCCCTGGAGGGCGCCCTGTCGCCACAGCACGGTGAGGAAGTTCTCCAGCATGCCCTGCACCTTGACCCAGGTGTTGGCGTCGTTCGCCTCGAACACGAAGGGCTCCGTGGACTTGCGGCTGCTCTCCTCGACCATGTTGAACAGGCGCCGCACGTTGATGTAGCGCCATTCGTTGTCGTTGCCGGCCAGGGTGCGGGCGCCCCAGACCAAAGTGCCCTTGCCGGTGAAGGTCCGTATGGCGTTGATGGACTTTCCCGCCACCGCGTCCACGTTGAGGCCGCCCTGCTGCTCGGCGGTCACCTGCACCACCGGGCCGAAGACGGAGTTTAGGCTCTCGTTGGCCGGCGCCTTCCCCACGCCCCGCGCGTTGTCCACCCGGCAGTAGACGCCCGCCATGGCCGCGCTGGGCGGCAGCACCGAGGACGAGGCCGCGATGGCGGTCTTGATCTGCTTGTAGACGCCCATGGCCGCTTCCAGGCTTTCGTCGAAGGTCTTCTCGTAGCTCTCGGCCGCCGACCGGACGGCGTTCCAGTACTTGATGACGCCCGACATGGCTCCGGCGGCGGCCCTGCGGGCCTCCTCTATCTTGGCGGCGTCGGAGGCGGCGTTGTACAGGGTGTCCAGGTCGGGATCCGAGAGTGCGTCGTATTCCGTCGCGGTGAGCCCCAGCACGTCCAGGGCCCGGGCCAGATCGGTGGTCGCGGTGGCGGGATCGTCGGTGATGAGCTCGTCCGCCGGGGTGCCCTCGGCGAACTCGTTGCTGTGGCGCCCCAGGGTGCGGAAGGTGTCGAGGACCCCCGTGGTCGCGGCCAGGCTGGCGAGGTCGTCCCGGAGCACGAAGGACACCGACGACGCTGCCGAGGCCGGCACCGGAGTGGCGGAGACCTTGGCCGGCAGGGCGTCCTTGATCCCCTTGAGGGAGGCGATGATGCGTACCAGGAAAGCGTAGACGGCCCGCAGGGGCGCGATCGCCGCCGCGGGGTTGGCCGCCAGGGCCAGGGCGTCGAACAGACCCTTGAGCTCCTCCTCGAAGCTCTTGTTGGTCCCCGTGAGGATGCCCGGGGCGGCGCCGGTCTTGAGGATGTCGTTCAGGGAATCCACGGTCGTCCTGGCGTTCCCGAGGTCGAGGATGAGCTGGAGGAGGTTGTTGTCGCTGGTCAAGGACGTCAGGGCGGCCGGGGAGGGGGACGAGGGCGTCCCGCGGCGCAGCACGATGTCCCGGAAGCGGATGGCGCGCGGGATCGAGGACTTGAGGTAGGGCGCATAGGCGGCCCCGTACTTCAGGTTGCTGATGCCGATGGCGTCCCGGAACTGCTGCACCCTGTCGGCGAAGGTCTCCCCCGCGACGGACTCGTCGCTGGGCAGGGTGTCGCACAGCACGAAGCGGTCCCCCAGCTTGGCGGCCTGGGCCAGGGCCAGCTTCTGGAAATCGTACAGGCCGTTGCTCGCGGTCAGGACGGCGTCGGGGCAGACGATGAGGGTGGGCTCGTCCTCCTTCTCCAGCGCGGCCAGCCCCCCGTTGAGCAGGGTCGCGTCCACCAGGGTCCCGGAGGTCTTGTAGGCCGAGACGGAGATGATGTAGCACCGCCCGCCCCCGTTGTCGAAGTAGAGCTTCAGGGCGTCGTACAGGCAGTAGGGCAGCGTCGACTCCACCTCGGCCACCCGGTCGGAGGCGTCCAGGTAGGCGTTGTAGGTGGTGGCCGGCCCCTTGCCGTACCAGGTCTCGAACTCCGCCAGGGACTCCACCGATCGGGCCTTCCCGAACAGGCTCTCCCCGTTCTTCTCCGCCTTCTCGGTGTAGCCGATGAAGGCGGGGATGGCCGTCTCCACAGGCGCCACGGAGGGGGGCAGCTTGGGGATTTCCTCCACGAAGACGCCGGGAGTCTTGTACGCTGTCGCCATATGCATTGCCCTCGGTTGAATGGTGGGTTGAAGGTCTCGGTCCTGGTTGTCCTGGCCGCCCTAGTTGTTGAGCCTGATGGTGCAGAAATAGTCCAGGTAGGTCTGGCTGGCGCTGTCGAAGCTCTGCGTCAGCATGCCCGGCAGGCGGGGATCGGGCTTGGGCGCGGGGCGGAAGTCGCTCCCGATCTTCAGCTCGAAGAGGTTGTCGGCGGCCCTCTCGGTCAGGGGCAGCGGCCGCTTGGAGACGAAGAAGTCCTTCGGGGCTCCCGGCGCCGGCGAGTCCGATCCGGGCTCGAACGGCGTGGGCTGGGCATGATCGCCGGCCACCAGGATGTCCTCCACCTTGTGCAGCGGCGTGAGGTACTTCCAATACGCCCGCCGGTTGCCGAAGCGCACGACGTAGGCCGTCTCCCGCACCGTGCCCGCCGCGTCCAGCAAGGCGTACGGGTCGGTAGCCGGGAGATGCCCGAACAGCTCGATGACGCCGAAGCTCCCGCGGGCCACGGCCTCGTCGTCGAACCAGGCCTCGAAGGTCTCCCCGTTGATGTCCAGCCGGTAGCGGCCGGGCGGCAGGGCGGACAGGTCGGCCCGGACCAGCGATCCGGCCTCCAGCGGCGAGACCTGGACCACATCTTCGCGGATGAGGCTGGTGTAGGCGCCCGAGGAGGCGTCCAGGCCGAAGATGCGGATGCGGAAGGCCCGGGCCGGCGTGGCGAGGGAGAATTCCGTCGACCTGCCGAGGAAGGGCAGCATGTCGGGGCCCGCGGCGTATTGGAAGGCGCCTTTCCGGACCCAGAACTCCGAACCCGGAGCTGCGGGGTCCTGCCCCAGGGCCGCCTTCGCGCATTCCCACACGTCCCCGCCGGCGCGGACGAACTCCCCGGGCACGTAGGCCCGGGCCGCGTCATAGGCGGCGACGGGCCGGGTGAGATGGAGGACCTGGCCGGTGCCGGCGGGGAAGGCATTCCCGGCCAGGTTGGTGAAATGGAACCGGCGGGACCGCAGACGGGCCGGTTCCACGTTGCTGACGGCCAGGAAGGATGCGGCGGCGAGATCCATGTGGAAGACCAGGCGCAGGTCGGCCGGCAGCGGCGACACGGGCCGGCCCGCCTCGTCCACGGCGGCCAGCACGAGCAGCTTGCTGCCCACCACCTTCCAGCGCAGG
>CBILQL010000477.1:0-4595 GCA_966238865.1 uncultured bacterium | reverse complement strand
CGTCGGCGTCTACTTCTTCCGCCTCCGCGCGGAGGGCGTCGAAACCTCCCGAGCCCGAGTCCTCGGGCGTTGAACTGCCGCGGCCGGGTACTTCGGAATCGTCTAAGGAGCCGTCCCGTCCCGATCCTCGTTCCCGTGGAAGACGCCGTACAGGACCGGCAGGACGATCAAGGTCAGGGCGGTCGAGGACAGGATGCCGCCGATCACGACGGTGGCCAGGGGCCGCTGGACCTCGGCCCCGGTTCCCATGGCCAGGGCCATGGGGACGAATCCCAGGGAGGCGACCAGCGCCGTCATGAGGACCGGCCGGAGGCGGGTGACGGACCCTTCGAAGACCGCGTCGGCGAGGCGTTTGCCTTCGGCGCGCAGGCTCTTGATCATCGAAACCATGACCAGGCCGTTCAGGACCGCGACGCCGGAGAGGGCGATGAACCCGATGCCGGCCGAAATGGAGAGGGGGATGCCCCGCAGCCACAGGAACAGGATGCCGCCGGTCAGGGCCAAGGGAATGCCCGTGAACACCAGCAGGGAATCCTTGAGGCTGCCCAGGGTCATGGCCAGGAGGCCGAAGATGAGGAGGAGGGCCAGGGGGGTTACGATCTCCAGGCGCTTCGAAGCCGACAGCAGCTGCTCGAACTGGCCGCCCCAATCGAGCCAATAGCCCGCGGGGAGCTTTACCTTCGCCGCGATGGCGGCCTGGGCCTCCGCGACGAAGGAGCCGAGATCCCGGCCGCGGACGTTGGCGGTGGCCACCACCCGGCGCTTGCCGTCCTCGCGGCTGATCTGGTTGGGGCCGGGCGAGAGGTCGAACTCCGCGACCGCCGACAGGGGGATGTAGTTCATGGAATTCGCCTCGGCTCCGGCTTGCAGGGAGACGTGCCGGATCTCCGGAGCCCGGGGCGGCAGGGGGATGGGCAGGCGCCGGAGGGCTTCCATATCCGAACGCAGATTCTCCGGCAGCCGGACGATGATCTCATGGCGCCTGTCCCCTTCGAAGACGTCCCCGGCGTTGATGCCGCTCAGCGCCACGGACACCACCCCCTGGACATCGGACAGCTTGAGGCCGTAGCGGGCGATTTTCTTCCGGTCCAGCTTCACGGTCAGGAGGGGCAGCCCCGCCACCTGCTCCACCTTGACGTCGGAGGCGCCGGGCACGGTAGCGAGAACCTGGGCCACCCGCTGCGCCGTGGCCAGCAGGACGTCCATGTCGTCGCCGAAGACCTTCACCCCGACGTCGCTGCGTACCCCGGAGATCAGCTCGTTGAAGCGCATCTGGATGGGCTGCGTGAATTCGTAGTTGTTCCCGGGGACCTTGGCCAGGGCGGCCTGCATGGCCTCCACCAGCCCGGCCTTGCTCCGCTTCGGATCCGGCCACTCCTCCCTGGGCTTGAGCATCACGAAGCAGTCCGCCACGTTCGGAGGCATGGGATCCGTCGCGATCTCGGGGGTGCCGATCTTGCTGAAGACGGTCTCGACCTCCGGGAACCCCAGGAGCTTCCTCTCGACGGCATGCTCCATCTCCGTGGACTGGGTCAGGCTGGTCCCGGGGATGCGCATGGCATGGAGGGCGATATCCCCCTCGTCGAGGCCAGGGATGAACTCGCTGCCCATGCGCGTGGCCAGGAGCCCGGCGAGCAGGACCAGGGACGAGGCCGCGACGATCACGGTGGGACGGTTGCGCAGGGCGGCGTTCAGCAGGGGGACATAGGCCCGCTTGGCTGCGCGCATGGCGATGTTCTCCTTCTCCGAGACCTTGCCGGTGATGAACAGGGCCACGGCGGCGGGGACGAAGGTGAGGGAGAAGACCAGGGCTCCCAGGAGGGCGATGATCACGGTCAAGGCCATGGGCTTGAACATCCTGCCCTCCACGCCCGTCAGGGTCAGGATGGGCAGGTAGACGGCCATGATGATGAGAACGCCGAAGATGCTGGGCCGGATCATCTCCTTGGCGGCGATGAGGACGGTTTCCAGCCGCTCCAGGCGGGTCAGGAGCCTCCCGCGGCGATGCTGCTCCCCGCCGAGCCTCCGCAGGCAGTTCTCCACGATGATCACCGCCCCGTCCACGATGATGCCGAAATCCAGGGCCCCCAGGCTCATGAGATTCCCGCTGATCCGCGCCTCCACCATGCCGGTGATGGTGAACAGCATGGACAGGGGGATGATCAGCGCCGTGATCAGGGCGGCCCGGACGTTCCCCAGGAAGAGGAAGAGGATGACGATGACGAGGACGGCCCCTTCGAAAAGGTTCTTCTTGACCGTCTCGATGGTCTTGTCCACGAGCCGGGTGCGGTCGTACACGGTCCTGGCGGCCACGCCTTCGGGAAGGCTGCGGTTCACCTCCTTCATCCTGGCGTCCACGCGGCCGGCCACGGCCCGGCTGTTCTCGCCCATCAGCATGAAGGCGGTCCCCAGCACCACCTCCCGGCCGTCCTTGGTGGCCGATCCGGTGCGCAGCTCCTTCCCCAGGCCCACCTCGGCGACGTCCTGGATGCGGATGATGCCTCCGTCCCGGTTCTGGATCACGATTTCGCGGATGTCCTCGATGCCTTGCACCTGGCCCGGGGCGCGCACCAGGTACTGCTCGCCTTTCCGCTCGATGTAGCCGGCGCCCACGTTGTTGTTGCTGGCGAGCAGCGCCTCGACGATGTCCGGGAAGCCCAGCCCGTACGCCATGAGCTTGCGCGGATCCGGCGTGACATGGAACTGCTTGGCGTACCCGCCAATGCTGTTCACCTCGGTCACCCCGGGCAGGTTCCGGAGCTGCGGCTTCACGACCCAGTCCTGCAGGGTCTTGAGGTCCATGGCGTCGTAGGGCCGGCCGTCCGGCTTCCGCGCCCCGGAATCGGCCTCGATGGTCCAGGTATAGATTTCGCCCAGTCCTGTGGAAATCGGCCCCATGGCCAGCTCCACCCCCGCCGGGAGCTTCTCCTTGGCCTCCTGGATCCTCTCGTTGATGAGCTGGCGGGCGAAATAGATGTCGGTCCCGTCCTCGAAGACGACCGTAACCTGGGACAGGCCGTAGCGTGAGAGGGACCGGGTCTCGCTGAGCCCGGGCAGGCCCGCCATGGCGGTCTCCACCGGGTAGGTGATCCGCTGCTCGACCTCCAGGGGCGAAAACCCCGCGGCCTCGGCATTGATTTGGACCTGGACATTGGTGATGTCGGGAACCGCGTCGATGGGCAGACGGCCGTAATTCCACACACCCAGGGCGGCGATCCCGAAGGTGAGGATGAGGACCAGCCAGCGTTGTCCCAAGGCGAAGGACAGGATTTTCCCGATCATTCCGAAGCCGCTTCCTTCATGCTCTTCCCCATCCCTCAGTGCTCGTGCTTCGCTTCGCCCTTGCCGAGCTCGGCTTTCAGCACGAAGCTGTTCCCTGCGCAGTACACTTCCCCCGGAGCCGCGCCGGACAGCAGCTGGGCCCATTCCCCGTCGCGCACGCCCAGTTCCACCTCCCGGGCCTCGAAGGCATCGTCCTCGCGGACGAAGACCACTTCCTTGCCGTCCAGGGTCTGGATGGCGTCTTCGGAGACCGCCATCGGGACCTCCTCCATCTCCAGGGTGACCTGGCCGTCCACGTAGAGCCCCGGCCGCCAGACCCCGTGCGGGTTGGGCACCTCGATGCGGGCCAGCATGGCCTGGGTGTTCTCCGAGCCGATCGGCGACAGGTAGGAGAGCCGGCTCCCGACCGGCGGGGAATCCTTGTCCATCCTGACCAGGACCTCCTGCCCCACCTTTAGCCGGCTGAAGTCCTCCCGGTGGACGCTCAGGTCGATCCACACCGTGCCCAGGTCGGCGACCGTGTACAGGACGTCCTTCTCCGAAACCACCTGTCCCGGGGTCACGTCCTTCTGGATGACGGTGCCGGCCACCTGGGAGACCAGGGAATACGGGGCGAGGCTCTCGTTGCTTTCGATGACGGCCAGGACCTGTCCCTTGGAGACCTTGTTCCCCAGGTGCGCGCGGACCTCCTTCACCACCCCGGCGAAGCGCGGCATCATCTTCGCCACCTTGTCCTGGTTCGGCTGGACCAGGCCGCCCAAGGGCAGGGATTTGCGGATGACCCTGGCCTTGACCGTATCCAGGGAAATGCCTGCGTTACGGAAGGACTCCGCGTCCAATACGATGCGTTTGCCATGGCCTCCGCGCCCCTCCCCGTGGCCATGCTCATCGTGACCCGGCTCTCCATGGCCTTCGCCTTCGTGCCCGTCGCCGTGGCCGTGCCCGCCCGCTTCGTGGCCGTGTTCGTGGGGATCCGCGACCTTCTGCTTCTCCATCCGCAGGATGAAGAAGGCCAGGATGGCGGCCGCCCCGGCGACAAGGAGGGCGGGAAGGTATTTCCGGTCGACTTGCATGGGATGCTGCCTTTCAGAATTTCGGGCGTTCGCCATAGGAAGTCAGGGAGAGGAGCTCGTTCCAGTCCCGATGGTATTCGGCCAGGGAGGAGATGTAGCGGGTGCCCAGCTCGTTCACCATCCTCTGGCTGTCCAGGACTTCCAGGAAGCTGAGTTTCCCGAGACGGTACGCTTCCCGGGAAGCGTCCAGCGTCTTCCCGGCTTCGGGAAGCAGTTCGTCCTTGAGGTGGGCCAGCTCCT
>CBILQL010000476.1:0-4595 GCA_966238865.1 uncultured bacterium | reverse complement strand
CCCTTGGGCTCCGCAGCCGGCCGCAGCAGAAGGGGGTATTCAGACAGACCCTAGTCCCGGCCGGAAACGCCCCGGGGATCCCGGGGACGCGGGATCATTCGGTGAGCCATTCCCCGCTCTCGTCCTCGCCGCCTTCCTCCGCATCCAGGAGGGCCAGCGGCAGGTAGAGCAGCAGGTCCGAGGCCACTAGGCCCAGGGTGCCGCGGTCCTTGCGGGCCAGGTCGCCGGCCTTCCCGTGGGCATAGGCGCCCAGGGCCGCGGCCTGCTCCGGCTCCTTGACGCCCAGGATGCCCGCGATGGTCCCGGCCAGCACGTCGCCGGAACCGGCGGTGGCCATGCCGGGATTGCCCACCGGCAGCACGGTGACGCGCCCGTCCGGAACGGCCAGCAAGGTGGTGGCCCCCTTGAGGACGATGTTGAGGTTCCGGGCCTGGGCGAAGCCGCGCAGCTTCTTGATCAGCTCCAGGGGCTGGTCGTATCGGTACTCGCCGCCCATGCGTTTGTATTCGCCGGCATGGGGCGTGAGCACGAAGGTGTCGTAGCCCCGCAGGTCGGCCTGGCTCTGGAAGTCCGGCTCGAACCAGGACAGGGCGTCGCCGTCCAGCACCGTGCGCTTGCCCTTGAGGCGGGGCAGCAGGCGGTCCAGGAAGGCGGCGGTTTCCGGATGCTTCCCGAGCCCGGGGCCCACGAGCACGCTATCGGCCCATTCCAGCAGGGGTTCCAGCTCGGCGAGATGCTCGGGATGGAAATGCCCGACGCCCCAGGCCCCTCCCGTGCCGCCCGAGGATCCCGCGCCGATGGGCACGCCGATGATCTCGAGGATGTGGATGGCCGCCTCCGAGTGGATGCCCGCCGGGTAGGCGAGCTTGACCATGCCCGCGCCCGCGCGCAGGGCGGCGTTGGCGCACAGGGCGGCCGCCCCGTGCATGCCGCGGCTCCCGGCGATGACCAGCACCTTGCCGACGGAGTACTTGTTGGCGCGGTAGTCGCGCTCCGGATAGTCGGCGGCCGCGTCGTCCAGGGTGTAGAGGCGCATGCGCGAAGCCTGGTTCAGGAGCAGCTTCTCGTCGAAGCAGATGGGGCTGTAGCCGATCTTCCCGTAATGCAGCGAGGCGGGGTAGAAGGCGGACGAGATCTTCATCGCGCCCAGGCAAAGGGTGGCGCTGGCCTGCACGGCGGAGCCCTTCACCTCCGCGCTGTCGCAGCGCAGGCCCGAGGGGATGTCCACGGAGAGGATGGGCACGCCGCTCTGGTTCATGCCGAAGATGCAGCTCTGGAGCAGGCCCTCGGGCTCGCGGTTGGTCCCCGTCCCCAGCAGGGCGTCCACGATGAGCGAGATGTCCTGGAACACGGGCAGGTCGAGCGGAGAGCGGACGAAGTTGATGGAGATGTCGGCGTCGGAGAGCTGGCCCTGCAGGCGCTCGGTCTCCCGGCTGTAACCCCGTTCGGCCGCCATCTGGTAGACGACCACGGAATAGCCGGCCTGGGCGGCCAGGAGGGCCGCGGAGAGGCCGTCCGCGCCGTTGTGCCCGGTCCCGCAGACGAAGGCGATGCTGAGGTCGCCGGGGCTGCGCCGGGGGGCGGGGACATGCGGGGGCGGCCCGAGATCGTCCTCCACCTCGTCCTCCAGATCACGATCGCCGGCTTCGGCGGGGCGTTCGCCGTACTCCTCCTCCAGGAGCGCCTTCACGGACTCGAATACCGCCTCACCGGCGCTCGAAATCATGTCGAACTCGGACAATCCCTGCTCGGTGGCCGTCTTGCGTTCGATTTCCTTGCTTTCAGCCAGTGTGAGGATGGGGATCATGGAAACTCCAAGGAAGGGTTTAACGGCCGATCGACGGGATATGCAGAACGGCAGGGTCGGAAGGATGGAGGCTGGAAAAGTTTTTCGTTTTTAGTTTTTCGTTTTTCGCTACGGACAGACAATTCCGCAATCCTTACTGCGAAAAACTAAAAACGTGAAACGAAAAACGGGCCGAGAAAAGGGCCAGCAGGGATTCTTCGTCAGCTGTTCTCGATGTCCCCGAGGATTTCATCGATCTCGTCCTGCACTTCCTGCTCGAACTTGCTGGGACGGCGCCGCTCGATGATGATGGCGCGGGAGTTGATGGCCTTCTTGAGATCCACGATGCGCTTCTGTTCCATCTCCAGGTTCATCCTCTCGAGCTTGGCGAGCCGGATGCGCAGCAGCAACTGGCCCAGCGAGGCCCCGGTGATGAAAACCGCGGCCAGGATGGTGAGGATGAGGATGGTTTCCGAAATCATGGGGCTGCCGCTTTCCTGGTTTCAAGATACCTTTTTGCCGCTTCTGTATTGAAATTTAGTCTATCGAGCAGCAAAATAGCGTCTTCCGGATCGAATTTGAGCGGCGCCTCCTCGTCCTCGCACCATGCCATGAGGCCTTTCAGGATAGGAAAAGCCAGGTTTTCGATGCGGTAACGTTCCAGGTTCAGTTTCAGGGTATCTACTAAATCCAAAAGCACAAAAAACGGCTTTAAATCCATTTTTTCAGGATGTTCGACGATTTTGAGGCCCAGGTTGAGCATGTATTTGTGCAAATGCCGCTTGGCCGGCCCCAGATGGGCCACCACGCCCTGGGATTTAAGCTGCATCGCGAGCGTGCGGGCGCGCAACATCTCCCCCATATCGTCCTGCTTCAATCCGTTGAGCAGGGCTTCCACCAGCCTGAAATTCTCGATGATATGGAGGGTTTGCTGGATGCTGCGGGGCAGGGGCCAGGCCAGGCGGCGGAATTGCTCCTGCTTGGCTTCCAGGCGGGCCTCCTGCATGCGCACTTCCTGTTCGCTGTCGGCCCAGAACGCGTTCCTTAGGTGCAGGGCCAGGCGATCGCGCACGTCCACGGGAAGTCCCATGGGGTGCAGGGCGACCAGCTGGCGCGGGGCGATGCCCTGGGGCGAGCCGTCCGCGCCCGGGAACCATTCCGCCGGGCCCGTGGACATCGGGTCCAGCGGCGGGCGCCAGGATTCCACCGCCAAGTCCGCCCCCTGCACGTAGAAGTAGGTATCGGCTTCGAAGCCGTCGCCGCGGAACATCAGCCAGCCGGCGACGCTTTCGTCCGTCAGCTCGTGGACGAAGCGGGATTCGCGCACCGTCCAGGGGCCGAAGCTCCGGTCGGCCTTGGCGGCGCAGCTCCACCCGGGACCGGTCGCGTAGCAGAAGGTCTCGCCGCCGAAATCCTCGACCCATTGGCCCAGGGAGAGGTAGCCGTGCAGGGGCAGGGTCTCCCGCTCGAGCTCCTCGAAGATCAGATCGCCGGTCTTGCCGCCCAGGTTGGAGCGGGCCGCGGACAGGGTCTCCAAAAAGCGCCGCCGCACTCCCCGGGCGGCCCCTGCCGCCTCCAGGATCTGCAGGGTGCGCAGCGCGTATTTCAGGTTCTGCACGGTCTCGATGCCGGTCAGCTCCGAGAAGAACCACGCGCAGCTGGTATACATGTACTGGGAGAAGCGCAGGGCCTCGATGACGGCCAGCGCGGCGGGCTTGTGCGCGCCCGGCTTGAGATGACGGCCCCACCAGTCGAGGCGGACCTCGCGCCGCGGATCCCAGGACGCGACGGCCCCGTCGCGGGCGGCTGGCCAGTCCGTGAAATGGGCCGGGCCCTCCGCCGCGATCCAATCCCCGGCGGTTTCCGCGAGGACGTCCAGGGCTCGCCGGAACGGGCCGCGCCACGCCTGGTTCCAGCCGCCCTGCCCGCCCGTGGAGCAGCCGCAATCCTCCTTCCAGCGCCCCACGCCGTGGGCGCAGGACCAGGCTGTCCCGTCCCGATGGGCGTTCTTGAGGCGGACCTCGTGACGGGGCGGGAACTTGGCGAGGAACCAGGCGTAGTTGACCGGGACCATGTCCAGCCGCTTCGCCACGTCGCGGAAGAGGTAGGCGACGCACATGTCGCCGAATGGCTCGTGGTGCCCGTAGGATTCGCCGTCGGTGCACACGGAGACGAGCTGGCTTTCGCCGCCCTGCCGGTCGAAGGCGCCCAGGATGCGCTCCCCGAAGCGGTTGGAATCCTTGAGCAGGTGTTCGAAGCCGACCCCGTGGGACAGGGGGCCGTCGTAGAAGAAGACGTCGAGGTAGCCCTTCTCCATGGGCATCCCGTCCTCGGCCACGGGGAAGATGCGGTAGGGGCGGCGCGGATCGATGCTGTTCCCGGAGACGTCGGTCCAGCCGTCCGAGCTCAGGGAGCGCACCTTCTGGGCCTGGGTGGGGGCCAGCACCGTGAACTTGATCCCTTCCCGGATCAGCGACACCACCGTGTCCATGTTGATCGCCGTCTCCGCCAGCCACATGCCCTCCGGCCTGCGGCCGAAGCGGCGCTCGAAGTCGGCGATGCCCCATTTTATCTGCAGGGCCCGCTGCTCGGCGTTGCACAGGGGCATGATGGCGTGGTTGTACACCTGCGCCAGGGCGTTGCCGTGGCCGTCCAGGCGCTCGCGGGACTGGGCGTCGGCCTCCAGGATGCGGGCGTAGGTGTAGGGATGCTTCTCCTCGAGCCACGAGAACAGGGTGGGCCCGATATTGAAGCTCATGTAGGCGTAGTTGTTCAGGATGTCCTGGATGCGCCCGTTGCCGTCCAGGAT
>CBILQL010000475.1:0-4641 GCA_966238865.1 uncultured bacterium | reverse complement strand
TCTCCCCGCTCAAATCGAAGAAAAGCGCTCAGTTAATTTCTTACGGGCCCTAAGGAGGCCAGGAGGATAAGATTTTCCGCCCGGTCGCCGCCTACAGCGTCGGCGATTTCCCCTTGGCTCCAGGCCGATCCATTACCGAAGAAGGCGCCTCGGTGCTCGCATTCGTGGGTAAGGCAGAGGGCATCTATGAAGAACCCCTTCTCAGCCTTCGTGCATCGTTGAAGGTCTGGATCCTTCCGCCAATCCCCGGGGTAGAATTGGAAGGCTGGCAGGCGCGAGGCAGGCATTATTGGACTCCCCTACCCTCTTCCTGCTCCTTCAGGAAAGAGTCCAGGCGCTTGCGCATTTCCAACGGGAAGGGAGAATACCCGTTCAGCCGGCCGCTGATGGTGCCAGGGGCCTCATTGAAGACCGGGACGAGATCGACGGTGGTAATGCCCAAGCTTTTCAGCCGGGCCTTGTACTCCGTCCAATTCTTGTAGTTGTGGGCTGAGACCACCTTGTACCTCCGCCGGCTTGGCCGTTATGGCCGCCGTTGTTGGTAAAGATGGCGAAAAGGAAGTTGCCTTTCGTCGGCCTATAGTTGTCCGAGGATGCTCACGGGGAACCTAGGCCGCGCTGGTCGTATGCGGCGAGTACTTCGCTTTCCGTTTTTGGCCAAGATTTCTCCCCATTCTTCTGGGCCTTCATACGAAAAGCATCGATCAACTCAAAACATGGAAAGGCCGCCTTGGCCCCTTTCCCTTTTTGTTCAGGAGCATATTTTGCCCAAAGCTTTCCAAGTGGTTGCCTCGGGCCAAACGCCTCGCCCGCCCTATCGTATCCAAGCACAAGCGCGTGGTCGGTTTTCGAGCAAGCAGGAGTCATAAGTCGAGCTCTGGCTTGTCGGGAGCTCGTGGCCGAGCTTCTAAATGGCGACCGTTTTTTGGGGATAAATGCTCTTATCTCATTCTCAACCGCGGATTCATGCTCCTCGGCGATGCGGACTCGCTCTTCTCGTTCCTTTTCCTGTTGGGCGTATTTGGAATGATCCGCACTTGTTTTGCTTCGCTGTCTAAGCGTTTTGGCGTACAAGAGGTACCTGTACTCTTCCTCGCGTCGCTCTTTAGCCATTTTGTATTCGGTGAAAAGCCTGCTCAGCTCCGCTCGCCGAGAAGCCGGTAGTGAGTCTAAATAATCGGAATACTCCTGCTCAGTCATCTGAAACCCTCCGCGGTTTCGTCTCCGAGTGGTGGAGGAAGAAAGGGACGGCCGGATCGGAGGTCCGGCCTTTCGGGCCCGCGCCTTGGTGGCCACCGCGGCGAAGCCCTATCCCTTTTGCAAATTTACTTCTTGCAGGAAACTCTAGCCGCGACTTCTTCAAAAGCCTTCAGAATGCCTGCACGATCAGCTTCGGCATACCCGGCCTCCTTCAGGTAGGAATCAGCCTCGCCGAGGCTCAGCAAGGGCCGGAAGGAGGCAAGTATCGAGGCTCGGTAGTGGAATTCCAAACCCTTCGGCGCCCAATCGGCCGTTTCCTTTAAGGTTTGAACCTTCCATTCGCGACTAGTACCAAGCCCCATTTTGGCCAAGTGGAAACCAACCGAAAGATTGATCGCCGCTGGAATTTCGGCCTTCTTGAGGACGTCGTTTAGCCAATTCATCGGATATGGTCCGGGCTCAACTATTTGGAGGGCAATAATTTCTTTGGCAACCACTTGGGCAACCAAGTCATGCAAACCATGGAACTCAGCGTCCGCCTGATCATACACCCTCTTCAATCGATTCCTCTGGGGCCACACAATTGCTGCATTGTATTCGTCTTCTCTTTGTTCCTCATCCCATTTTTCGGCATCTGCTCTTTTCTCCCAAGCCTTAGTAGGAGTTTCTCCTGGCTGCCATGGGTCGCGATTCTCCTCTGGGCTTTCCGAAATCTCTCCCATTCCTTTGGGCGCTTCCGCTTCGGTCTTCGGCGCCGAGGCCATCCGCCGGTCCATCTCCTGCTCTCGGGCGATTTCCTCCGCCATTTTATGGCAATCCAGTGCGGCCCCTCGGATTTCGTTGTGCCATTCGCTCGGAATGCCAGCTTTCTCTATCAGCTCCCCGGCACTAAAGATCGAGCGCCCAGGGGCCCAGATTGGCCAAGCTTCGAATACCGCTTGCCCGGCATCCTCGGCGATGCAGTCCGGGGCGGCGGAATCGAAAGCGCGCTTGACGTAGGCGGGGCATTCCTCTGCCGTTTTGGGCGGGACCTCGGCGTCCTCTTCCTGGGTCTTGGATGCCAGCTTGAGCGGGTCCGGCCCCGCGATGGCCTCCAGAAGGTCCCGACCTTCTGCCTTGGCCTTGTGTAGTTTGTCGAAAATTATCCGCGCTTCTTCAGGCATTGCCTTGCCGATCTCCTCGGCTTCCGCCTCTCTAACAGTCCGGATCCTTTCCGCAGGAGTCATGGGGATCATCGCTCCGATATAGCCCCTTGCAAATGCCTTTCTTTCCGATTCAGGGCGCCCTCTTTCAACCAGATTGAAAGCGGACACATAAAGCTCCGTCAACTCAAGGCGATCTCGCATAGGAAGATCGGACATGAGATCTTCCGCCTGCCGCAGGTTTGGAAGCGGAGATATTTCCAAAAAGTATTCGAGAACGGCCTGGTGTTTTCTCAGTCCTGCCGCTTGGTGAAAGGCCTCTGTGATAGCCGCCTTCCGAACATCCCAAGCTCGCTGCTCCAAAAGTTTTCCCTCTATACGTACGGTCGCATCGGGTTCGGGATCCCTTTCTTGGAGGAATTGGGAGAGTCCCATCGGTTTGTCTGACGGCAGCTTCCTGCCCCTAATGATGGAATCCCACGACTTGGCCACCTTGCTTGCACGATGGGCAGGAATGCCGGATTCCACCAAGGCCCGCGCTATCTCCTGGGCGCTGGGTGCAGGCGCAGCGGCCTTGATGCGGGCAATGATGGCTTTTTCGTGCTGCCCTGCTTTGGCGCCCTTATAGGCATTCCTGATGGCCCGAGCTAGAGGCGTGAGCGGTCTTTTCGGTCTCCCCAGCAAATGGTATCCCCTTGCGGCCTGTTCATCGGGTAGTGCGTCCGATACATGCCGGTTTGCACTGGGTTTTACCGCGGCCTTGCTGGAAGCCTTCAAGGTTAGTCCCTTTTCGATCTGGCCAATTTTGCTCGCGACGATTTCGACTGGGATGATCATCTTCTTTCCTTTTTTGGCTGCCCGACCTGGGCGCTTAGAAAATTCCTTCTTCGCCTCCTCCTTTGAAGTTGAGGACTTACCGATCTTGCCGGTGGGTTTGGTCTTCAAGCGGCACCGCCTTCCTGGGCCGGCGTCCAATCCACCTTCTGGCCCCCGTAAGCGGCTGGGATGACACTGGCGGCCCCGGAAACTCCCTTGACCCTCAACCGCTCCTTCCTGGCTTCCTCGCGCTCCACAGCCTGGAGGAAGGCGAAGAAGCGAGCCAGGACCGGCGCTCCGACAGCGGCCGGAAGTTTCGAGGTGAGCTGAGCGGCCTCCCGATACGTGGGAACCGGCACCAGGGATGAGAGGCAGCGGTACACGGCTTCCACCCCGCAACCCCGGGGGGCGTTGAGGTAGGCCCGGAGAACGCGAATCGTGCGGAACTTCAGGGATCCCCCGACCCGTGAGCCAGGCTGGTTACCCCCGCCTCCCTGCGATTCTGGGGAAAATGGTACATTGAGGGACATATCGGATTCCTTTCCTAGCGGGTTGGGGTTCGGGTACGTTGAAAAACGGGGATTGGGCCGATGTTAGCGCATCGGCCCTTTCCTTTTCTGCCCTGAATTCAGCATTTTCCCACATTCCCGTTTGGCTTTCCGGGACCGGGGACTTATACTTTCGCCAGAGCATGGCATATACGTTAGCCATTTTGGCTAATATAGACAATAGAGAAAAAGGACATTTTTCAGGATGAAGCTGGACGCAAAGAAGGTGGTGGAGCGGTTAAAGGAGCACTATGGCATCCAAGAGGATACCGAATTAGCGGAATTCCTTGGAATGCAACGCCAAAAAGTTTACAACTGGAAAAGACGGAATACCTTGGACCTTGAAATCATTCTGGCCAAGTGCCGGGACGTGGACCTCAATTGGCTTTTCCGCGGTACGCCCTTGGAAGGGTCAAAGGAATTGGCTGACCTTCGCGCACGCCTTGATGCCCTGGAGAAAAAGGTCAAGGCCCAGTCCTGAGCGTATCATTCGTCGGAGCCTGCCGATGCCCCCACTCAGTTCCCACTTTGGAAGGTACAAGGTCGAAAATGGGTATCCCGCACCCCGCCGCCACAAGGACCGATACCACAGTGGCCAAGATGAAGGAGAGCAAGACCACGAGGGAGCGAAAAGACAGAGCTCCGCTATAGCCCTCTGGACCTTTTGAAAAATGCAGATCCTGGTTTCCCCAGTTTACTCCACGCCCACACATGATCTGACTCCTTCCTCGAGAGGAAACTTCATTGAGCCATGGTCTGCGGGGTTTCAGGAAGCTGGATTACCGTACTAGCATAGGGCCATTAAATTGGCTATACTAGTAGGTAGGTGCCATCCTTCTCCCTGTTCACCCGAACACCGAAAGGCTGGTATTGAGAGCCGGCCGCGCCAACGGTCGGCTTTCTTTTTCTCAATGCAAAAGCTCCAAGGTCTGCGA
>CBILQL010000474.1:0-4643 GCA_966238865.1 uncultured bacterium | reverse complement strand
TGAGCAGGATGATGGTGTCGGCCTTGGGCACTTGGGTATTGGTCGCCGAGTAGGCCATGCCCGACATCACCGCGAAGGAGCGGGCCACCCCCCGGTGGGTGAGGGGAATGCCCGCCCACGCCGGCGCGGCGGTGACCGAGCTGATTCCGGGAACCAGGGCCCAGGGGATGCGGTTCGCCTCCAGGGCGAGGATTTCCTCGTAGCCGCGCCCGAAGACCAGCGGATCGCCTCCCTTGAGCCGCACCACGCGCTTCCCCCGCAGGGCATGCTCCACGAGGCGCGCCTCGATATCCTCCTGGCGCATGGACTCTCCGGCGCCTCCATGGCCGCGCTTGCCGGCGGGGATGAGCAGGCAGTCCCCGCCCGCCAGGTTCAGGGTCTCCTCGGGGATGAGACGATCATGGACGATGACGTCGGCGGATTGGATGGCCTCCACGGCCGCCAAGGTGAGCAGCTTGGGATTGCCGGGACCCGCGCCGACCAAGGTGACCAGGCCGGGGCGCGCCGCGGTCCTCCCGCCGGTCCCTTCTCCGGAGGTCCCCGCTTCCGGTCCGGTGTCCGGCGCCCCGCCGGTCGGTGTCGCGCCGGCCGCTTCTTCCGAGACGCCGGCCAGGCGGTCCTGCAGGTAGGATTCCACCGCCCCCGGGCCCCTGGCCCGCAAGGCGTCGAGCAGCTTGCGGTAGGGGAGCCCCTCCAGGATGCGGCGGGCCTGCTCCCGTCCCGGACCCCCGGGGGCCTGACGGCGGAGACCGGCGCGGAAGCGGCCGAGCAGGGCCGCCAGGTCCGCCACCTCGTCGCCCAGGGCTTCAGACAGGATGCGTTTCAGGTACCGGGTGAGGCCGGGCACCGAACCGCCGGTGCTCACGGTGAGCAGCACATCGCCCTTGCGCAGCACGCCGGGCACGTGGAATGAGCCGGCCTCCGCGTCGTCGGCGACATTGCACAGGATGCCCGCGGCCTCGCAGAGCCGGGCGACCTCCCGGTTGACCGCGCCGTCGTCGGTGCAGGCGAAGACCAAGGTTCGGCCCTGCACGTCGGCGGGTTCCAGGGAGCGGCGATGCCAGGTCAGGGCGCCCGCCAGCCTTTCCACCGCGGGGCAGGCCTCGGGCGCCACCAGGGTCACGTCGGCCTGGCACCGGAGCAGCTCGGCGAGCTTGCGGGCGGCCACGGGACCGCCGCCCGCCACCAGGACGGGGCGGTTCCGGAGGTCCAGGGACAAGGGGTAGAGCAGGCGCGACATGGCCGAAAAAGTAGCAAAGCGGCCCGCGGGCGATTCCCGGCGGGGGTCAGGGGTTTTGGATGCTCCGCGGACGGACGGGCACCTGGCGCCCGTCCACCCGATGGGTCCCGCGGCTTCCGGGCAGGACCAGGATGGCCTTGCGCGCCGGCGCGAGGGTGCGAGCCGGGTCCCGTATGCCGACAGGGCTGCTCAGCACGATGCGGGTGACATCGCAGGTGGCGGGGCCCTTGTTGTCCACGCAGAGCTTCACCTTGATCGAGTCCAGGACGTCCGGCCGCCGCACGACCAGGGAATCGCCGCGCCAGGAGGTGTCCGCGGACCCGGTTTCGAGGGTCCACTTGAAGGTGAGGACGGAGTCGCTGCTTGCTTTCACGGCGGCCAGGTTGGTGAAGGCGGGTCCCAGGACCAGGGAGTCCCGGTTGTCCCAGGCCAGGGAATCGGGCAGGGTGAAGAGGGGCTCGGGAATGGCCTCCAGGATGCGCACCTGCACCTGGCCCGAGGGCGAGGATCCGGGCAGGGAGGCCTCGAACCGGAGCGTAACCTGCGTGTCACCGGCCACGCGCGGGGCGCTGAAGGTGAGCGTTTTCGTGGCCGGGTCCAGGATGCGGTACTGCAGGCCGGAGACCCAGGACCAGCTGTAGGAGGACGCGCAATCGGCCGTCCCGACGAGGTCCAGCAGCCTTCCCTCGGCGATGGCGGTGTCCCTGGGCGCGGCGAAGCGCTCCTGGCACGCGGCCGGGGTGCGGAAGGTGACCAAGGTGGAGCCTTCCCGCTGGTTCTGGTAGGTGAGGGTGTTCCAGGCGGGTCCGCGGAACACCCGGTCGAGTCGGACCTCGTCCATGTTGCCGGTCCAATACTGGTCCGCGGCCCAATTGGAGCGTCCCAGGAAGTTCTGGGTGCGGTTGACGTTGGCGATGGGGATGCCGAGCTTGCCGCTCCAGAACAGGGCGCCGTTGCGGATGACGAGCAGGGCGCGGTCCGAGGGGCGGTAGGTGACGATCACGTGCTGCCACTGGTTCACGGTGAAGAAGGCCGGCGTGTTGCTGATGCTGTTGATCGTGTTGTTCCCGCCGTAGACGCGGATGGTGAAGTTGTCGGTGTTGGATTCGCGGCCCAGGATGATGTTGTAGGAGTCCGGCCCGTTGCCGAAGTCCATCAGGCGCGCCCACGTGCTGGACGCGGTGGGGCGGACCCAGGCCGAGTAGGTGAAGCCGCCGGACCAGTTCGCGTAGCCGTCGCCGACATCCAGGTAATCGCCGTCCACGCCGCCCGCCAGGCTGTCGCCGCGGCCGATGATGCCCGGGCTCGACTCGTTGCCGTCGTAATTGACCGGTGTGGCCGCGTTTCCGCCCGTCACCGAGTTGGGGCGGACCCCCGTTCCCGGATTGCCCAGGTGCCAGACGCTGTGCATCCCGTTGGCGGCGGTGAACACGGCCCCGCCGTTGGATTCGCTCGCGGCGGCCGGGTTGCCCCAGTACATGCGCAGGAACTGGTCGGCATTGCCGCCGCGCACCGTGTCCACGAGCACCCAGACGTCGGCTCGGCCGGCGGCCGAATCCCAGGTGTCGATCTCGTAGGGGAGGGGCACGCCCGCGCTGTTGGCGAAGCGCAGGTCCTGGCCGCCTCCCTGGGCCCGCTGGAAGGGGAATTCCGGGGCGCGCAGGCGCACCAGCAGCGGGAAGGCCGTGACCGTGCTGGTCAGGTTGATCCCGCTGGCGGAGGTATTGATGTAGACGAAGGTGCTGTCGCTCCAGCCTGGAAAGGCCGCGGTCGCAGCGGTTTTGGCATGAACCGGCGCCGCCAGGAACGCCACCAAGAGGAAGCAGGCGCTTGGCACGATGCGAAGAATCGCGCAGGTCTGCTGGAAAGACATATCCACTCCCCTTGAACGCCGGGCCCCATGCAAGGCCTTGGCTCCCCCTATTTCTGAATGATATGCAAAACCTGTCGCCGCGCCTGGGCGATTTTCAGCATTTTCCATGTAAATTCGCGTTTTTCAACCTTTTCCGAAGGTCAGGGCATGAGGAATTACGGATTTCCCTCAATAATCGCTTGTAAAGAATGGGATTGGAGAGGGGAGTAGCGCCGACAGGGGCCTTTCGGCCCCCGGACAATCAGGCTTCGCGGATCTGGGCCGAGGCCCGGAGGAAGTAGTTCTTCTTCAGGAAGTGGGCCAGGGACATGCAGCCCACCACGCTGAAGCCCACCGCATACAGGCCCAGGAACGGTCCGACCAGGTACTTCTCGGCGGTGGTGTAGTTCACGAAGCCCACGAAGCAGTAGGCGCCCAGCACCAGCTCAAACACCGAGGCCAGGGGGAACTTGCTCTTGTAGACGGCGATGGTCTTGTCGCCGGCCTTGGGCGTGCGGATGAAGGCTCCCTTCTGGCCCGACAGGGCGGAAAGCACGGCGCGGGTATTGTTGAGGGCCACGCCCACGCCCAGGGCCATCAGGGTGGGCAGGGACAGGATGCGGCTCTTCCAATTCTTGCGGGACATCTTCTGGGCCACCAGGTACAGGGTGGAAGGCGCCAGGGAGGAGACGAGGATGAGGACGCACAGGGAGGTGAAGGCGATGGCGCCGACCTTGAACGGGAACCAGTAGAGGAGCGGCAGCGCGAGCAGGGCGGTGATCAGCATCAGGGGATGGATGGCGTAGTGGGTGGTGTGCAGGATGCTCTGGAGCTTCACCTTCCAGTTGGCGTTCGAACGCATCACCTGGGGCAGCAGCTTCATGGCGGTCTGGATGGAGCCCTTGGCCCAGCGGAACTGCTGGGATTTGAAGGCGTTGATGTCGGAGGGGAGCTCGGCGGGCACCACCACGTCGTAGAGGAACTTCATGCGCCAGCCGTGGAGCTGGGCGCGGTAGGACAGGTCCATGTCCTCGGTCAGGGTGTCGCCTTCCCAGCCGCCGCTCTTCTCGATGGCGCTCTTGCGCCAGATGCCGGCGGTGCCGTTGAAGTTCATGAACAGCCGGCCCCAGGAGCGGGCGCTCTGCTCGATCACGAAGTGGCCGTCGATGCCGATGCTCTGGGCCAGGGTGAGGGAGCTTTCCTGGGAGTTCAGGTGCCCCCAGCGGGCCTGTACCAGGCCGATTTCCTCGTCCATGGTGAGGAAGGGGACGCAGCGCAGCAGGTAGTCGGGGGGCGGGACGAAGTCGGCGTCGAAGATGGCGATGAATTCGCCGCGGCACACCTGCATGCCCTCGTTCAGGGCCCCGGCCTTGTAATCCTTCCGGTCCTTGCGGTGGATGAGCACGATGTCATGCCCCTTGGCGCGCATCTCCTCCACCAGGCGGGCCGAGATTTTCTCGCTGCCGTCGGTGGAGTCGTCCAGCACCTGTATTTCGTGCTTGCCCTGGGGATATTCCATGGCGCACACGGAGCGGATGAGCCGCTCGATGA
>CBILQL010000473.1:0-4648 GCA_966238865.1 uncultured bacterium | reverse complement strand
TGAGGGCCGCGATCTCGTTGTAGCTCTGTCCCAGGAGGGGATTCCAGGCCCCCACGTCCACGGACGGCAGGGCGGATGCGCCGGGCCTCTCCTCCGGGCGCCAGGCGTTCCAATAGACGCGCCGGACCTTCCAGGGCGTGGTCGTCCGCAGCTGCTCGGGAAAGCGGGTGGAGTCCCCGGCCGCGGCGAAGGCTTCCAGGGCCAGTTCCGCCGAAGCGGTGTGATGGCCGTGGCCGCCTACCGTGGGGGTGAAGCGGGTGATGATGATGGAGGGCCGGAAGGTGCGCAACAGCCATACCACGTCGGCCAGGATGGAGTCCCGCCCCCACTTGGCCAGGGTCTCTTCGGTGGACTTGGAGAATCCGAAATCGACGGCCCGGGTGAAGAACTGCTCGGCGCCGTCCACGGAGCGCGCCTTGAGGAGCTCCTGGGTGCGGATGAGGCCGAGCAGGGTCCCCTGCTCGGGACCGATCAGGTTCTGTCCCCCCTCCCCGCGATTGAGGGAGAGGTAGCCGGTCCGGTACAGCTTCTCCTTGGCCAGGTAGGCGAGGAGCCGGGTATTCTCGTCGTCGGGATGCGCGGCCATGTAGAGGACCGCGCCCAGCACGTCGAGCTTCCGGAGGGCCGCGTGGATTTCCGCGGAGGAGAGGGCCGGGGCGGGATCCGCCGCGGCGGTGGAGACGGTCAGGGCGAGCGAGAGGAGCAGTTTCCGCATGGACTCCCGGGGAAAAAATGAAGTGCGTGGAAAATACCAAGTCGTGGATGGGACGACCCGTCCGGCCGGCACCTTCGAAAGATTACTTTTCCGGGATGTCGATCCGGGCCGTTCCCGTTCGTCGCATGGATGGAGCCGGGGTCCGGCGGGCCGGGAAAACCGGCCGGGGCTCCGGTCCTTGTAAAAACCTCAGCAAGGAGCCGCCATGCGTTTCATGATTCTCATCAAGGCCACCAAGGATTCCGAAGCCGGCAGGATGCCGGGAGCCGAACTGCTCGAGGCGATGGGCAGGTACAACGAGGAATTGATCAGGGCCGGGGTGCTGCTGGCCGGCGACGGATTGCAGCCCAGCTCCAAGGGCGCCCGGGTCCGCTTCTCGGGCAAGACCCGCACCATCGTCGACGGACCCTTCCCGGCGACGAAAGAGCTGGTGGCCGGCTACTGGATCCTCCAGCTCAAGTCCCTGGACGAGGCCAAGGAGTGGGCCAGGCGCATCCCCAATCCCACCGGCGAGGAGGGCGAGGTGGAGATCCGCCAGCTCTTCGACATCGCCGACTTCGACTACGCGCCCAAGGAAGTGACGGACCGCTTCGAGGAGATGTCCGGGCGGATAGGCGGGGGCCGGTGACCGAACCCACGCCGTCCCATCCTTCCGCGGCCGTCAAGCGCGCCATCGACGCCGTCTGGCGCATCGAGTCGCCGCGGATCATCGCCGCCCTGGCGCGCATGGTCAAGGATGTGGGCCTGGCCGAGGAGCTGGTCCAGGACGCCCTGGTCGCGGCGCTGGAGCGCTGGCCCGAGACCGGGGTGCCGGACAACCCCGGCGCCTGGCTCATGACCACCGCCAAGCATCGCGCCCTGGATCGCCTGCGGCGCTTCAAGCGCTTCGAGCAGAGCGTGGACGCCATCGGCTACGAGGCCGAATCCCGTCGCGAGCTCACCGCCCAGGACCTGGACGCCGCCCTGGACGATCCCATCGGCGACGACCTGCTCAGCCTCATCTTCACCGCCTGCCATCCCGTGCTGTCCACCGAGGGCCGGGTGGCCCTCACCCTGCGGCTGCTCGGGGGCCTCGCCACCGACGAGATCGCCCGCGCCTTCCTGGTCCCGGAGCCCACCGTGGCGCAGCGCATCGTCCGCGCCAAGCGCACCCTGGCGGAAGCCAAGGTGCCCTTCGAGGTCCCGCGCGGGGAGGCTTTCGCCGATCGGCTGCACTCGGTGCTGGAGGTGATCTATCTCATCTTCAACGAGGGCTATTCCGCCACCGCGGGACAGGATTGGATGCGCCCGGCCCTGTGCGAGGACGCGCTGCGCCTGGGGCGCGTGCTGGCCGGGCTGGCCCCCGGCGAGCCGGAGGTCCACGGCCTGGTGGCGCTGATGGAGATCCAGGCCTCCCGCACGGCGGCCCGCACCGGCCCCGGCGGCGAGCCCATCACCTTGCTCGACCAGGATCGCACGCGCTGGGACCACGTGCTGGTGCGCCGCGGCCTGGACGCCTTGGCCAAAGCCGAGTCCCTGGGCGGCCCCCTGGGCCCGTATGCCCTGCAGGCCGCCATCGCCGCCTGCCATGCCCGGGCCCGCACCGGGGCCGAGACCGACTGGGAGCGCATCGCCGCCCTGTACGACGCCCTGGCCCAGGAAACGCCCTCCCCGGTGGTGGAGCTGAACCGCGCGGTGGCCCTGTCCTTCGCCTACGGCCCGAAGGCGGGCCTCGAGGCCGTGGACGCCCTGCTCGCGGAGCCGTCCCTCCGGAGTTACCACCTCCTCCCCAGCGTGCGCGGCGACCTGCTCTTCAAGCTGGGGCGCCTGGCCGAGGCCCAGGCCGAATTCGAGCGCGCCGCCGCGCTGACCCGCAACGAGCGGGAGCGCGCCCTGCTGCTGGGCCGCGCCGCATCCTGCGGGAGCGAAGGCGGGAGCGGGGGCGGAAACCCGGGCAGCGGCGGTACCGGCGCCGGCGGCGCTCCAGGCGCCTGACGGCTTTCTGAACGCGATGCCCAAGCAAATCCTCGCGGCCGCCGCCATCGCCCTGACCTTCCTGATGTTCGTGCCGTATATCCGCTCCATCCGGAGCGGGCAGGTGAAGCCGCACCTGTTCTCGTGGGTCATCTGGGCGGCGGGCACCTTCACGGTGTTCCTCGCGCAGGCGGCGGGGAAGGGAGGCGCGGGCGCCTGGCCCACCGGCCTGTCCGGCCTCATCACCGCCTACATCGCCGTCCTCGCCTGGCGGCATAAGACCGACCTCGCCTTCCAAAAGTCGGATTGGGCCTTCCTGGCAGTGGCGCTTTCCGCACCGCCCTGCTGGCTCCTCACATCCGATCCCCTGTGGGCTGTGGTCATCCTCACGGCCATGGACCTGGCCGGTTTCGGCCCCACCTTCCGCGCCGCCTACGCGCGTCCCTACGACGAAAGCCCGCAGTTCTACGCCCTATGCGCGATTCGCAACACGGTCTCCATCCTGGCCCTGGAGCGCTATTCCCTCACGACAGTCCTGTTCCCGGCCGCCGTCGGCGTCGCCTGTCTGCTGTTCGTGGCCCTGGTCGCCGTCCGGCGCGCCGTGGTCGGGCGGCCGGCCGACCCCTGAGCCGCAGCGAGGTCCCACAAGATGCTAGATTGTCTCGGACTATGCGCACCCTGCTCGCCTTCCAACTCCTCCTTTCGCTCGCCCTGGCCAAAGAACCTTCCGCCTGGAAATCCGAAAAGGATTTCCGCGATGCGGCCCCGACCATCCACCGCCAAGCCGTCTGGCTGGAGGACAATCCCGGCGCCGGCACCTGGAGCGATAGCCTGAAAACCGTCCTGACCTGGAGCCGCGGCGTGCCCTACGTGACCTTGGGCACGGCCAAGATCTTCGAAAAGGAGCTCCAGAACCTGCCCAAGGATCCAGAGGCGGGGCGCGTAGCCAGCATGATGCGTGTCGGTTTTGTGCAATACGCGACCGGGCTCGACTTCAAGCGGGCCACGGAGTTCGACATGGCCAAGGCCGGGGCCACCTGCATGATCCGGTATTACGAGAACCTGAAAGCCGACAAACCCGACTATTCGATTCCCAAGATGGAAAAGCTCGCAGGACTGATGCATTCCGGGGCCCTCGACGAATACATCCAAGCGAAACTGCGGAAGTAGCAGGCCCGTCCTTCAGGGTTCGGCTTCGCGGGATTCCTTGCGGGCCGCCTTCCAGACATCGCGGGCGGAGTCGAGGTTCATGGCGCCGATTCCGAGGCCGACCAGCAAATCCGGCCAGATGGAAGGGAAGTATGCGGTCATGAATCCGGCCGCGACGATGGCGAAATTCGCCAGCACGTCGTTCCGGGCGGACAGGAAGGCCGCCTTCGACAGGCTCCCGCCGTATTCCCGGAAGCGCATCAGCAGCATCGCGCAGAGGAAGTTGACGGCCATGGCCCCGGCGCCCGCGAGGGACAGGGGGACAGGCGACGGCGCGATGGGCGCCTGGAATTTGGCCCAGGCGGTCCAGAGCGCGGCCGCGCCCGGAACCAGCATCATCCCGGCGAACGCCATGCCGACCCAGGCCCGTTTTCGGGCGCTCCAGCCCAGCGCGAAGAGTATCAGCACGTTGATGGAGGCATCCTCGAGGAAGTCGACGCTGTCCGCGAACATGGAGACAGATCCGATCGCCAGGCCTACCGAGAACTCGACGAAGAAATAGCCGATATTGAGGATGGCGACGGTGCGGACGGCTTGCCGGAAATCCATGCCCGCTCACACCTCGGCGGCGCTGCGCACCCGCCGCATGTCCGCGTTCAGCAGCCGCCGGTTGAAGGGGCTGATGGCCAGCCAGGGGCCCACCCAGGCGATGACCAGGGAGGCGGCGAACTCCACCCACCGGTATTCGGGCCGGGCGAAGAACACGCTCCAGGCCCAGGCCTGCCCTTCGATGCGGGCATGGATCAGCGTCGGCGGATAGGCGAACAGCGG
>CBILQL010000472.1:0-4651 GCA_966238865.1 uncultured bacterium | reverse complement strand
CTTGGGCTCCGCAGCCGGCCGCAGCAGAAGGGGGTATTCAGACAGACCCTAGTCCGGGTAGACCGGCATGGTGTCCTCGCCTTCGAGGACGAGGGCGCTGAGGCGGCCGCCGTAGGCCTTGCCGATGCCGGTGTCTACGCACCACAGGCGGCCGCCGTACAGGGGGACGATGCGGCCGGCGAGGACCGGGTCGATGCAGGAGGTGGGCGTATGCCCCACGATCATGCGGGCGCAGCCGTGGTATTCGAGCACCTCCTCCAGGACCTTCTGCTTGGAGGCGTCGGGGCGCAGGGTGAGCTCGCGGTTCCATTGGGGGCCTTCGCGGCGCAGCATGATCTCGCCGCCGGAGGCGGTCCAGTCCCGGTCCTCGGGCTCGCCGGAGATCAGTTCGCGGCGCACCATCCCGTTCAGGTCGTCGAGGGGCATCAGGCCGTATTCGCGGGTGAGGCCGCCGTGGACGAAGAGGGATCCGTCGATGCGCACGGCGGTGTCGTGATCGGCCAGCCAATGGCCCACGGCCCCTACGGGGGAGAGGCTGTCGCGGAATTCCCGGCAGCCCATGATGTCGAGGCGCCGCCCGAGGCGTTGCTCCGGGGCCTCGGGCGCGGAACGCCAGGCCTCCCCGGCCGCCCCGTCGGGAACGGGGTCCAGGAGGCGCTCGTCGGCGAGGTCGCGGAACTCCTCCAGGGTGTTGTACATGAGCATGCCCGACATGGACATGGCCTCGTGGTTGCCGAGCAGGACGTGGACGCGGGATCCGAAGGCGGGCGCCTCCTGCTCGAGGCGCTTCAGCAGGCGGAAGATCTTCCCCGGTTCGCCGCCCCGTCCGAGGATGTCCCCGAGCTGGACGAGATGGGTGTCCCGGGCCGCCCAGCGATCCTTGCGATCGATGATCCCGGTCTTCGCGAGGATGCGGCGCAGCCCGGCGTAATTCCCGTGCACGTCGCCGACGGCGACGATGCGGGCCACTCCGGTATGCACGCTCCCTCCCATCGCCTTCCGCTTCCTCCCGCAATCCCCTCGAGTCCCCAGAGTATATGGAATGGAGGCTTTCGGTTCCACACTTTTGCACGGCAAGGAGGCCGGTACGGCCGGCCGGCGGAGCCTTGGGTCCCGGAGCACCGCCCCGGCGCTCCGCACCGACGACTGGACACTGGCTGCGCAGCCGGAGCAGGCCGCACCCCTCGCGCAACCCGCGCTTCCCGGCCGGGACATGGCCGAGTACCAGGCGCGACAACGGGTTGAGGAGAGTCCCGGCCTTCCCGGGACCTCCGGCGGCGGCCAGGCACGGGGGAGGGCGCGGCCCCTTACCGGCTTGGTATCCGGTAGCGGCATTTGGCTGTTTTTGGTTTGTTGGAAACCGCACGCAGGGGGCGCGGCGGCCCGGCGGATGCGGGTCTCCGGAACCGCCGGGGCCCGAGTTGCTATATTGTAGGGCCTTCCCAGAAAAGGCGGCGTCGTGGAGCGGATCAAGGAAGAGTGCGGGATCATGGGCGTCTTCGGGGGCCCGGAAGTGACCCGCCGGGTGGTGATGGGACTGTATTCGCTCCAGCACCGCGGGCAGGAGAGCGTCGGCATCGCCACCTCCAACGGCGAGTCCCTCCACCTGCTCAAGCGCATGGGCCTGGTCACCGAGCTCAACAAGGAGGAGAAGGAGATCCAGTCCATGACCGGCATCGCCTCCATCGGCCATGTCCGGTACTCGACCACCGGGAACTCCAGCATCACCAACGCCCAGCCCATGATGGCCTCCACCAAGCGCGGGCCCATCGCAGTCGCCCACAACGGCAACATCACCAACGCGCCGGAAATCCGCAAGCAGATGGAAGAGGAAGGCACCATCTTCCAGAGCACCTCGGACACCGAGGTCATCCTCCACCTCATCGCCCGCTCGAAGAAGGCCGCCCTGACCGAGGCCATCGCCGAGACCCTGGCCCAGCTCACCGGCAGCTTCTGCCTGGCCTTCCTCACCCGCAAGGAGATCTTCGTGGCCCGCGACGGCTTCGGGTTCCGCCCCCTGTGCCTGGGCCGCCTGGACAAGGCCTGGGTGGTGGCCTCCGAGACCTGCGCCCTGGACCTCCTGGGGGCCAGCTACGTGCGCGACATCAAGCCCGGCGAGCTCTGCAAGATCGACGACGACGGCCTGGAGTCCCAGCAGTTCACCCAGAAGGAACACCGGGCCCATTGCATCTTCGAGTTCATCTATTTCTCCCGCCCCGACTCCCGCATCTTCGAGGACAGCTGCGACAAGATCCGCCGCAAGATCGGCAAGGCCCTGGCCAAGGAGCACCCGGCGGCCGCCGACGTGGTCGTCTCCGTCCCGGACTCGTCCAACACCGCGGCCCTGGGCTACGCCCAGGAGGCCGGGATCCCCTTCGACATCGGCCTCCTGCGCAACCACTACGTGGGCCGCACCTTCATCGACCCCTCGCAGAACGTGCGCGAGCAGAAGGTGAAGCTCAAGTTCAACACCATCGCCGGCGTGCTCAAGAACAAGCGCGTGGTGATGGTGGACGACTCCATCGTGCGCGGCACCACCCTCAAGTTCCTCACCAAGATGCTGCGCGACGCGGGCGCCAAGGAAGTGCACATCCGCATCAGCTCCCCGCCGGTCATGAACCCCTGCTTCTACGGCATGGACTTCCCCTCCAAGACCGAGCTCATCGCCTCCAACCTCACCAAGGAGGAGACCCGCAAGCTGCTGGGCGCCGACAGCCTGGAGTACCTGGGCATCAAGGCCCTGCTCTCGGTGGCCCCGGGCGGCGCCGAGAACTACTGCGCCGCCTGCTTCGACGGCAAGTATCCCGAGCCCATTCCCGAGGGATCGACCAAGTTCCGCTGCGAGTGATCGGCCGGCGGCTTCACGGCCGGCAATGCCTGCCGATGGGGCTTATGGATGAGGGGGAGGGTTGGTGGTCGTTGGTGGATTTGAACCACCGACCCCTTGCATGTGAGGCAAGTACTCTAACCAACTGAGCTAAACGACCAGGACCGGGAAATATAGCACAAGGGTCCCCGTCTCTCAACCGGGCCCTGCCCGGATTCCCAATCTCCTCAGGTCAGCGCTCGGATATCGTGGAAGTCGCCGGAATTCCGGCCCCGGATGGCCTGCATGGCGTCGAGCAGCCGGGGGGCCGCCGCCCCCGGATTGGGCATGTCCGCGGTGCCTTGGGCGCGTTTCAGCCTGACCATGGACGGGAATCGCGAATCCCCAGGCAGGCCGCGGATATAGGCCTGCATTCCCGTGTCCACCAGGCCGGGGGCCAGCGCGGCGAAGTGGGTGCCGGCCCGCTCGGCGGCATACAGCCGCACCAGCATATTGAGGGCCGCCTTGGACAGGGCGTAGCCGTTCCAGCCCCGCGCCCCGCTCACCGCCGCCCCCGACGAGACGGCCACCACCTGATCCACCTCCCGGGGTCCCGCGAAGAGGGCGTCGAGCACGACCTTGTTGGCCCAGAGGTTCACGTCCATCACCGCCTTGAGCCGCTCCAGGGGGGTATCGGCCATGTCGCCGATGCTCCCGAGGATGCCGGCGTTGAGGATTGCGAGGTCCAGGCGGGGAAGGCCGCCGAGCAGGGAGGCCACGGCGCCGGGGATGGCCTCCGGCGCCGCGAGGTCGCAGGCCGCGAAGCGGAGGCGGTCCCGGTGCGCGGGCTCCAGGGCGTCGGCAGGTGGCGGGCGGCGGCCCAGGGCGAACACTGCGTCGCCTCGGCGCAGGCATTCCCGCGCGAGGCCCAGGCCGATTCCCGAACTCACTCCGGTGAGGAAGATGTTGCGTGGCATGCAGGGGAACATACATTTCCCCGCGCCTGGTGCCAGCGTCCCGCGACCCGGCGGATGGCCTTTCACTGGAGGATGCCCTTCAATTCATGCCCATGCGCTGGGCGGAGGCCAGCAGCCTGGCGGACTCGACCAGGCGGATGAATTCGGCGCGGTGGCCCCGCGCATCGCGGCCAGCCGCCTCCTTGGCCATGGCGAGCACCTGGGCGTAGTCGAGGGTGCCCTTGTGCCGGGAACCGCGCAGGAGCATGCCGAACCCGGCCGCGGCGGCCGAGAAGCGGAAATCGCCGGAGGCGCGCTCCCAGGCCGCGCCGCCGTCGACGAGGGCTCGGGAGAGCAGCTTGCTGCGGCTGCCGTTCGGATCCTTGTAGCGGAACTTCACCGTGAGCAGCTCGGCGGATTCCCGCCCCGGGGCGTCCTGCCGCCCGGGAACGGCCGCGGGCCGCTGGTACTTGAGGGGGTCGACGCCGGGCAGGGGCATGCCCGTGCCGGCGGGTACCACTTCATAGAGCGCGGTGACGCTGTGGCCGGCGCCCAGCTCCCCGGCGTCCTTGGTGTCGTCGTTGAAATCCTCGGCGCGCAGCATGCGGTTCTCGTAGCCGATGAGGCGGTAGGCCTCGACCTTGGCGGGGTTGAACTCCATCTGCAGCTTCACGTCCTTGGCGATGGTGACCAAAGTGCCGCCCATCTCCTCCACCAGCACCTTGCGCGCTTCGCGGATGTTGTCGATGTAGGCGTAGTTGCCGTTGCCCTTGTCGGCGATCTGCTCCATCTTGGAGTCCTTGTAATTGCCCATGCCGAAGCCGAGCACGGACAGGAAGACGCCGCCCTTGCGCTTCTCCTCCACGAGGCGCACCAGCTCCGCGTCGCT
>CBILQL010000471.1:0-4655 GCA_966238865.1 uncultured bacterium | reverse complement strand
TTTTCTAAAGTGTTATACTACCTTCTGTTACGACTCTTCAGGAGACCTATGGGCAACGTCACCAAAAAGGATATCGTGGATGAGATTGCCGCCCGCACGGGTTTGACCCAGGTGGACACCAAGATCATCGTGGAGTGCTTCTTGGACGCCATCGCCAAGTCCCTGGTCCAAGGGAAGAACATCGAAATCCGGGGCTTCGGCCGCTTCAAGGTGAAGGAGAAGAAGGCCCGGACCGCGCGCAATCCCCGCACCGGCGAGATGGTCCACATCGAAGCCGGCCTCAAGCCCATCTTCGAAGCCAGCAAGGAGCTGAAGAGCATCCTGAACACCGACGAGGAGGAGGCCAAGGAAGGGTAAAGCCGAAGCAGGGCCCCTCTTGCCGCTCCCCTGGTGTTTTACGTTTTACGTTTTTCGTTTTTCATGAGCTGCGTAGGCTATCGCCAATGCACGACTGGTGCCAGGAATTAATCCCCGCCGCGAAAAACAAAAAACGAAAAACGTAAAACGTTCCCCCCCCCTCCCCTCACCGACTTCATCGCACCGATTCGAAGGTCCGTCCGGCAACTCAATCCTCCCACACTTTCTAAATTTCTTCCATGGCCCATAGCACGCCGGAAATCACCAACCGCAGCGCCCGCCATCACTTCTTCGTGCTGGACACCTATGAAGTGGGCATCATGCTGAAGGGCACCGAGATCAAGAGCGTCCGGGCCGGGAAGCTGGTCCTGTCCGAGGCCTTCGTGCAGGTCCATAAGGACGAGCTGTTCCTGGTGAACGCCTATATCGAGGAATACGCCCAGGGCAATATCTACAACCATCTTCCCCGGCGCGAACGCAAGCTCCTGGCCCATCGCAGCGAGATCAACAAGATCCGGGAAGCCTCCTCCCTGAAGGGCCATACCATCATCCCCCTCAAGGCCTATTTCAAGGGCAGCGTCCTCAAGCTCGAGATCGGGATCTGCAAGGGCAAGGAGGCCCGGGACAAGCGGGAAGACAAGGCCAAGCAGGAGGCCAAGCGGGAAATCGCCCGGGCCCTCAAGGACGCCAACCAACCCGGCAGATGGCGTTGAGGCAGGGACGATGAAATACAAGCTTTCCGCATTCCCGAGGTTCGCCGTCCTGGCCGCCCTGGTCTTCCTGGCCCTGGCCGCTCCCGCCTCGGCCTCCCTGGTGCTCAAACCCGCCGCCCCCCAGGGCGCGCACTGGCAGGGCGGATCCTTCCCGGACACCGTGTTCGAAGGCGTCCGCTACGTCTCCACCCAGTTCCTGGAGAACCTCTTCGGGAGGGAGGGCAGCTGGGTCCCGGACAGGCAGAAATATGTCGTGACGGACAGCACGGGAAGGAAGTGGACCTTCACCCTCGACAACCCCTACATGAACATCGGGGACGAGGTGTTCAACCTGGTCTTCCCGGTGCGGCGCGGTCCGGAGCTGCTGTACCTCCCCATCCCCTCCCTGCTCCGCCTTCTCAACGGCCGCCTGGGATACTCCATCACGCTCCCTCCAGAGGCCGGAGTGTCGGCGCAGGCCCAGTCCGGCCCTTCCCCGGACGCGGATTCCCTGGACGCGCCGGGTTCCCGGCCCGGGAAGCCCAGGCCGAACCGTCCGGGGGAATCCGGCTTCAACATCCTGGAGGTGGGCGCCGAGGAGCGGGATAACGGCACCCTGGTCTCCCTGCGCACCTCGGGCCGGCTGAACGTGGAGCAGCTCTGGGTGCCGCCCCATTTCATCCTCAAGTTCGAGAAAGGACTGCTCTCCCCGCGCTTCCCCTTGCGGTCGCCGGGAAAGGGATTGGTGAAGCAGATCCACGCGGTGCAGGAAAAGAACCTCGCACAGGTCACCCTGAACATCCCGCGTGCCATCGATACCGTGGAGGTGGCCTATTCCGAGGATGGGGATGACCCGGGCTACCTGGTCACGGTGCGGAAGAAGGACTCCAGGAAGGAAGCCCCGGCCTCGAAGCCGGAGAAAATGGCCGGGGGCAAGGGGACCGTCATCATCGACCCCGGCCATGGAGGCCGCGACCAGGGTGCCATGGTGGGCGGCGTCAACGAGGCCCAGGTCACCCTGGCGGTGGGCCATGCCCTGAAGGACCAGCTCACCAAGCTGGGCTACAAGGCCCTGATGACCCGGGAAACCGACGACTACGTGAGCCTGGAGGAAAGGCCGAAATTCGCCTCCAACAAGGGCGGCGATCTGTTCGTCAGCCTGCACTGCAACTCCATCGCCGGATCGGCCAAGCGCAAGAAAAGCGTTTCCGGCCACGTCACCTACATCCTCCGGGAGGGGGAAAGCGAAGAGGACAAGGCGCTGGCCCGGCGGGAGAACCAGGCCATCAGCGAGGGCAGCGGCAAGGCCGGCAAAGGTGAAATCTCCCCCGTGGAATGGATCCTCCTCGAGCACCAGCTCAACCTCTACAGCAAGGAGAGCGAGGCCTTCGCCGAACACGTCATCAAGGAATTCGGCGGCTTCCCGATCGGCAAATACGGGACCGGAGCGGGCCAGGCGGGCTTCTTCGTGCTGGTGGGCGCCTACATGCCGGCCATCCTGTTCGAAATGGGCTTTCTCACCAACGACAAGGACCGGCAACTGCTGGCCTCCCCCAAGGGGCAGAAGCAGATCGCCGAGAAACTGGCCCAGGCCGTGCACAAGTACCTGACCGGGCGGGGCACGGCGCGGGACGGCTCGCGGGACTGATGGCAAATAATTTTTAAATTTGCACTTTGCCTTTTGAAATCAGACCAACGGAGCAACCATGTCCGGCCACTCGAAATGGGCAACCACCAAGCGCAAGAATGCCCAACTCGACTCCTCCCGGGCGAAGGTCTTCAACCGCTTCAGCCGTGAGCTGACCGTGGCCGCCCGCATGGGCGGATCCGACCCCGAGGGCAATCCCCGGCTGCGGGCGGCCATGCTCAAGGCCAAGGCCGCCAACATGCCGGCCAAGAACATCGAAACCGCCGTGGCCAAGGGCGCCGGCGAGCTGGAAGGCGTGACCTACGCCGAAATCACCTATGAAGGTTACGGTCCCGCCGGCACCGCCATCATGGTGGACACAATGACCGACAACAAGGTGCGCACCGTGGCCGAGATCCGGCACATCTTCTCCAAGCACGGCGGCAACGTCGGCGCGGAGGGGGCCGTGGCCTGGATGTTCAAGTCCAAGGGCGTCATCACCCTGGCCAAGGACGCCATCGGCGAGGACGCGCTCTTCGAGCTGGTGACCGAGGCCGGCGCCGAGGATCTGGACAGCTCGGGCACCGAGTATGAAATCAAGTCGGAGCCGGACAAGTTCCACGGCCTGGTGGATGCTCTGCAGAAGAAAGGCCTCCAGCCCCTCACCTCGGAAGTGGTGAAGATCGCCGACAACATGGTGAAGGTGACCGGCGAGAACGCCGAAAAGGTGTTGGCCATCCTGGAAGCCCTGGACGAGCAGGACGACGTGCAGAACGTCCACACCAACGCGGAGTTCGACCAGAAGGAACTGGAAAGCCTTTGAGCCTCCTTCCGGGGAGGGCCCTCCCGGCCCCGGCCCAGGCGGAGCGGACCACCATCGTCCTGGGGGTGGATCCCGGCACGGTGCGCACCGGCTACGCCTTTCTGGAGCGCCGGAACGAACGCATCCGTGTCCTGGAGTACGGCGTCATCCGCAACTCCAGCGACGATCCCCTGCCCTATCGCCTGGAGAAAATCCACCGGGAGCTGCGGGCCCTGATGGAAACCTACCGTCCCGCCCACCTGGCCCTGGAGAGCATCTTCCATTCCAAGTTCGCCCGCTCGGCCCTCGTCCTGGGCCATGCCCGCGGTGCCATCATGGTGGCCGCCCAGGGCCTTGGCGTGCCGGTGGCCGAATACGCGCCGTCCCTGGTGAAGAAGGCCACAGTGGGCAAGGGCAGCGCAAGCAAGGAACGGGTAGCGGCCCTCATCCAGACCCATCTCCACCTCAAGGCTCCGCCGACACCGGCCGACGCGGCGGATGCGTTGGCCATCGCCTTCTGCCACATGATCCAGTACGGCAACCGCTGATCCAGGACGGAAATCGCCAGACAGTCGCAGCCGCGTGACCATCCCTCCAAGGTCCGGTCAATGCAGCAACAGGCGATCCGGCAGGCGCGCATTGCGGCCTGAGGGCGAAGGCCGGCCATTCGCGGCATCCCGCAAGCGCAGGAACAACAACCTGGCCCGCAATGCCCGGAGGTCGGTCCCGGGTCCAAGCGGACCCAGGTAACGTCCGTCCGCGCCATGTACGGAGGCGGTCCAGTCCCGGCCGATGCCGGTCCAGGCGGGCCAGGATGCGAGGATCCCATTCCGGGAGAAGACGAAGGGCCTGGTCTCGCGTACTTTCAACCTGGCCTGCAGGGAATCCCGGGTCACGTAGGCGAAATCCGACTCTTTGGAATCTGTCGATTTTTCCGCCTCCGTAACCGCCAATCCAGTGTGAGCCATGGTGGCCTGTCCGGGCCTAGGGGAATGCATTCCGGGATTCGCTCATTAATTGCTGGTCAATTTTTCTAAATTTCGGCTTGTTCTCCGTCCTGGAAGGAAGCCACAAACCGTCTCCATGATTGAATTCCTCCGGGGCCGCCTGGCCCAGAAACAGCCTGCCCGCCTGGTCATCGACGTGGGCGGGGTCGGGTTCGGTGTCGATGTCTCCC
>CBILQL010000470.1:0-4681 GCA_966238865.1 uncultured bacterium | reverse complement strand
CCAGCCGACCGAGTCGGCCAGGGAGGGGGCGAGCAGGGCCGCGAAGACGGTGCCGGAATTGCCGGCCCCGGCGATGCCGAGGGCCAGCCCCTGCGCTTCCGGCGGATACCAGCGGGAGGCCAGGGGAAGGGCGGCGGCGAAGGAGGCGCCGGCCACGCCCAGGCAGATGCCCAGCATCAGGACCTGGGGATAGCCGCCTATCCCGATGAAATACGCCATGCCCAGGGCGAACAGGACGATGAATTGGCCGATGGCGCCGGCCTTCTTGGCGCCGATACGATCGACCAGCACGCCCATCACGGGACGGAACAGGGCGCCCGCAAGCACCGGCAGGGCCACCATGAAGCCTTTTTGCGACGCGGTGAGCCCCAGGTCCTTGGCGATGTGCACGCCGAGGGGACCGAGCACGACCCAGACCATGAAGCTGATATCAAAATAAAGAAATGCACTGAGCAAGGTGGGCGCATGACCCGCCTTCGCGAAATCCTTGAGTCTCATAATTTTTCTCCGCTCCCGATGCGGATCAAAGCAAAGCACGCGCCACATCGCGCGATAGCGTACCGGAGCGGAGCCGGTCCCGGGACCGACGACTCTGCAGCGGGAGCCGTCGCCGATCCCTGTATATAGATCGATCGTTCCTGCGGAATCGGACCCGGCGCGAATGCTCCCCTATGGGGGGAAAAGGGCGCCTCCATAAAACCACAATTTGTGGCAACATTTGGAGGTTTCCGTCATAACAGAGATTGACAATACCCTACAAGAACACGCCCTTTGTGCTTTTTTTCCAAAAAAAATCGGCGTTTTCGGACCATTCTCGCGGTTCAGGGCGATGGTATAGCCTTTGCGATTGAAAGCCATCAACACCGCCAACCGTCTACGGTCCGTCCGGGCTTTTGGCCATACTCAGCTTCTCCCATTTCCTGGGAGCAGAAGGCTATGGCATTGGACCTTCCGGCCGCCAGAAACGGTCGGGAGGGGAACGGACACATGACTATGCAACCGCTTGGCGTATTTTCCGCAGAGCAGAAGGAATATCTCGACGGATTCCTGAGGGGACTCAGGGCCCCGGCCCCGCAGGCTTCGTCACCGGCCGCTTCCGCGGCCCCGGAGTCCGCCGCCGCCGATGTCCCGCCCGGCAAGCGGGCGCAGCTCGCCTGGCTGGCCGCCGGCAAGCGCCTGTCCAAGGAGGAGAAGATCAAGTTCGACGCGGACCCGCTCGATTGCTGGGAACGCATCGCCGAGCTCTCCGCCCAGGACAAACTGCCCGAGGGCGAGGACGTCTTCCGCTTCAAGACCCACGGCCTCTGGAACGTGAGCCCGGCCCAGGCCTCGATGATGTCGCGCCTGCGCATCCCGGGCGGCGTGCTCAAGGCCTGGCAGGCCGAGGCCATCGCCCAGGCCGCGACCGACTTCGGGGGCGGCTACGTGGACGTGACCACCCGCGCCAACCTGCAGGTCCGCGAGATCCCGGGCCGCCACATGGCGCCCTTCCTCATGGCCATGCACGAGGCCGGCATCGTCCCCCGCGGTTCCGGCGCGGACAACATCCGCAACGTGACCGGCAACCCCACCTGCGGCATCGACCCCGGCGAGCTCATCGACGTGCTGCCCCTGTGCCGCGAGCTGCACCACGCCATCCTCCACGACCGGAGCATGTACGGCCTGCCGCGCAAGTTCAACGTCGCCTTCGACGGCGGAAATTCCATCTCCTCCCTGGAGGACACCAACGACATCGGCTTCAAGGCCGTGAAGGTGGAGGGCGTCGAGGGAATAGCCGACGGCGTATACTTCCGCATGGCCCTCGGAGGCATCACCGGCCACGGCGACCTGGCGCGCGACACCGGCATCCTCCTTGAGCCCGGGCAATGCCTGCCCGTGGTCAAGGCCATCATCCGCCTGTACGTGGAGCTGGGTGATCGCGGCAACCGCAAGAAGGCCCGGCTCAAATACGTCCTCGACGGCATGGGCATCCCGGCCTTCGTGGCCAAGGTGCGGGAGCGCCTCCCCTTCCCGGTGCGGGACCTCCCCCTGGAGAAATGCATCGTCCCCGCCATCCTGGACAAGGCCGCCCATCTCGGCGTGCACGCCCAGAAGCAGGCCGGCCTCAGCTACGTGGGCGTGGACGTGCCCGTCGGCCGCCTGCAATCCCGGCAGCTGGCCGGGCTGGCCCGCATCGCCGCACGCCACGGCTCCGGCATCCTGCGCCTCACCGTCTGGCAGAACCTGCTCCTCTCCGACATCCCCGCCGAGCGGCTGGACGCCGCCCTGGAGGAGATCGCGGCCCTGGGGCTGTCCCATGCGCCGGACCCGATCCAGGCCGGCCTCGTGGCCTGCACCGGCGCCGAGGGCTGCAAATTCGGCCAGGCGGCCACCAAGTCCACGGCCCTGGCCGTCGCCGCGCATCTCAAGGGCCGCGTGGCGCTGGACGCCCCCGTCAACATCCACCTCACCGGCTGCCCGCACAGCTGCGCGCAGCACTTCATCGGCGACATCGGCCTCATCGCAACCACGGTGGAGACCGACGACTACAAGGGCGGCGCCTTCCACGTCCTGGTGGGCGGCGGCTACGGGCAGGAGGGCCGCATGGCCGTGCCGGTGACCCGCTCGGTGCCGGTGCCCAAGGTGCCCGCGGAGGTCGGGCGCCTGCTCAGCGTCTACCTGTCCGCGCGCCTCCCCGGAGAGACGTTCACCGCCTTCACGGCCCGCCATTCCGACGCGGACCTGCAATCCCTGTTCACAGCCCCGGAGGCCCCCATGGAGAAGACCGCCGAGAACGAGCCTGTCGCGGCCGGGAGGGTGCCGGTATGAACGCCCCGGTCCTTCCCGAGTCCGCGCCATTTTCCATCGAACAGCGCAACTGGCTGAACGGCTACCTGGCCGGCATCCTGAACGGCGCCGCCATGGCGGGCGCCTCCGCAGGCCTGCCGTCGGGAATCCCCGGCGGATCGGCGGACGCCTCCGGGCCCGCCGTCCCCGCGGCCCGCGTCCTGGTCCTCTACGGTTCGCAGAGCGGCAATGCCGAAGGGCTGGCGCATAGCGCAGCAGACAAGCTGAAGGCCTGCCTGCGCCAGGACGGCTCGCCGGCCTTCGCTCCCGAGGTGATGGGCCTCGATCGCTTCAAGGAAATCGACTGGTCCGCCGAGAAGGCCGTCCTCCTGGCCACCAGCACCTGGGGCGAAGGGGACATGCCCGACATGGCCGCCCCGTTCTGGGAATGGCTGAAGGGCCCGGAGGCCCCGTCCCTGGCCCATCTCAGCTTCTCCGTGCTCGGCCTGGGCGACCGGAACTACCAGAAGTTCTGCCAGGCCGGTAAGAACGTGGACAAGCGCCTGGCCGAGCTCGGCGCCTCGCGCCTCACGCCCTTCTTCGAATGCGACACCGATTACGAGTCCCTGGCCGCCCAGTGGATGACGGACGCCGTGGCGGCCCTGTCCGCGGCGCTGCCCGCCCCTTCGGCCTCCGGCGAGGCCGCGGGCCGAGGCGACGGCAGGCAGAACGGCGCCAACGGTAACACGCATGGTACTGTCAACGGAACGGTGAACGGGAGCGCGAACGGAACCGCGAATGGCGTGCCGCACGGCGCCGCCAACGGCGCGGTCCATGCCGCCCCGGCGGCAACCAGCGTCTCCGGAGCCTCGTCCGCAGCCGCCGCTCCGGCCGCGGGCGGCGCCAAGTCGGCCTTCGGGAAGAAGAATCCCTTCCCGGCGCCGCTGCTCGAGAACCACCCCTTGAACGCCAAGGGTTCCGGCAAGGATACCCGGCACATCAGCCTCTCCCTGCTGGGCAGCGGACTCACCTACAAGCCCGGCGACGCCCTGGCGGTGATCCCCCGCAACTCCTACGAGCTGGTGGACCGGATCATCATCGCCCTCAACTGCCTGGGCAACGAGAAGGTGGAGGTGGACGGGAAGGAGACCCAGATCCTCCGCTCCGCCCTGCTGACCACCTTCGACCTGCGCCGGGCCACGCCCAGGCTCCTGGCCAATCTCCGCGAGGACACCCGCAATCCCTCCGACAAGCGGCGCCTCGGCGGCATCCTGGCCGAGGAGGAGAAGACCCGGGACTACCTGGAAGGCAAGGACGTCATCGACGTGCTGGAGGACTTCTCCCACACGCGCCTGGAGGCCCAGCGCCTGGTGGATTCCCTGGGCAAGCTGGCGCCCCGCCTCTATTCCATCTCCAGTTCGCCCAGGGAGAACCCGGGCGAGGTGCACCTGACCGTCGGCATCGTGCGCTACCGCAACCAGCCGGAGTCGCGCATCCGCCGCGGCGTGGCTTCCACCTACCTGGCCGAGCGCGTGCCCCTGGGCATGCCGGTGCAGGTCTATGTGCAGCCCACGTCGCATTTCTGCCTGCCCGAGAAGCCGGGCACGCCCATCAGCATGGTGGGCCCGGGCACCGGCATCGCGCCCTTCCGCGCCTTCCTCCAGGAGCGCCGCGTCCTGGGCGACCCCGGCAGGAACTGGGTGTTCTTCGGCGATCAGCGCCGCCAGTACGATTTCCTCTACAGCGAGGAATTCGTGGCCTGGAAGGAGAGCGGCTTCCTGACCCGCCTGGACCTGGCCTTCAGCCGGGACCAGGAGGCGAAGGTGTACGTGCAGGACCGCATGCTCGAGAGCGCCCGCGAGCTATACGCCTGGCTGGAAGAAGGCGCCTACTTCTACGTCTGCGGCGACGCCAA
>CBILQL010000469.1:0-4690 GCA_966238865.1 uncultured bacterium | reverse complement strand
TTCGCCCCGGGACTCGTGGGCATGAGGCTGATCATCGTCGCCCTGTCCTTGACGCTCAAGGCCCTGCGCGCCAGGCGCATGGCGCGGACCATGCCGGAAAGGACCGTGGCCACCTTGCGCGAGGAGAAAGAATGGCTCAAGCGAAAGATCCATTGAACATGCCGATGCCGGATTCCCGGGACCCCGAAGCGCCCAGGTTCCTGAACGGGGCGGCCCAGGGCGGCTCCCCTGCCCCGGATACTGATGCCGCGCGCGCGACGCGCCCGCGCGTCGCCGACTATGCCAAGGCTTCGCCAGAGGAGATCGCCGCCGACATCGAGCGCACCCGCGCCCACATGGACGAAACCCTGCACCTACTGAGCCGCAGGCTCAAGCCCCGCCTGCCCGGCAGGGCGCTCCTCGCCGCGTCGGGCATCGCCGCGCTTGCCGTCCTGGCCTGGTTGGGATGGTCCGGATATCTCGGGTTTCGCCGCCGGCATTCCCTGGTCGGCCGCCTGGCAGCGTCCTCGCGAAAGGGGAAGCGGTGGTTCGGCTCGATACGTCGCTCCCAGCTCTCATGGCGTGGGGCCGGCATCGGGGAACAGGGCCTGCTGGCCGCGAAGCTTGCCATGGCGGCGCGCAAGGGGAAACCCGCCGTCATCGTCGTGGAACCGCGCCACATCTGAAGCGGCGCCACATCTGAAGCGGCGCCACATCTGAAAAGGCGCCGTATCTGACGCGGAGTCGCATCCGAAGCGGTGGATCGGCCTGTCAGGCCAGGTCGATGCGCGCCCATTCGCAGGGGCCGAGGACCAGCTCGGCGGCCCCGTCCAGGGCCGGCAGCGCTTCCGGCTCCTTCCCGCGATAGCCTTCCGCGTCCTCGACCGCCAGCCGCGCGGACTTCTCGTCCATGCGGCGGATCCGCGCCGATCCGTCGAGGCCTTCGATACGCACCGGACAGGGAGACCCTTCCAGATTCGCGAGCAGGATCATCCGGCGCGCGCCGGCGCGCAACGCGAGGCCGTCGCAACGCGATGGATGCGACGCGGAAAGGGCCGTCACCTCCGCTCCGCGGAAGTCCGCGAGATCGGCGAACAGGTGGTACACGGGGAACACCCAGGCCGGATCCAGCTTGAAGTCCACGCCCGGGAAATCCCTCTCCTCGGCGGCCAGGGATTCGCCCGCCAGGAGGCCCAGGGGGCCGGCGGTCTCGAAATAGGTTCCCGATGCGGCGCCATGTTCCGCCAGGCGCTTGATCGAACCCAGGGTCCAACCCGCGGCGAACAGGGAGAGCTGCCGCGGATCGGCCTGCTTGAGCCAGGCGCCGGCGGGAGGCGGACCGGACAGCTTGAGGGACGCGGCGAACGGCGAGCGCTTCAGGGATACGGTGCTGACGGCCAGGCCATGGCCCGGCCACAGGGCCCGCGCGCTGCGCAGGGTCCACGCCTGACCATCCAGGGATTCCACCAGGTTCCGGTTGTCGAAGGCATGCACCTGGGGGCACATGGCGAAGACCAGTTGGGCGGAGGCGCCCGGCTCCGCCTCCAAGGCGGGCCGCCCCCGGTTGAGCAGCACGAAATCGTTCTTGGAACCCAGGGCGAAGGCCGCCTGGCCGGCCACGGCCGCCCCGGCCTGGGCCGTCCCAGGCTCGACGGCCCCGGACCCTGCGGCTCCGGCGCCGATACCCCGCAAATGTCCGACCGCGGCCGCCAGCACCGGCTCCGGAGTCGAATCGGATGCGCGATGGAAGACCAGCCAACGGGACACCGGCCCGCCGGCCGCCTTCCACAGGGCGGCGAAGGACCGCAAGCTTCCGTCCACGTCGTCGCCGACGATGAGGGCCGCTTCGAGGGGCGCGCCCAGGGCCTCGGCCCCGGCCCTGGCGTTCGCTATCGTCGCGCCCAGGTCGGGATCCTCCAGGCGGAAATTCGCGCGCAGATGCGCCGGCGACAGGGCGCGCAGACGCCGCGCATCCGCCGGTCCCGGCAGCCGGCCATGGCTGGGCAGGCTGAATCCAAGCGACGGCAGGCGCATCCCGGTCCCATCGCCCAAGGTCAGCCGGACGCGTGCAGCGGTCCCGCCGCTCGGGACGGCGGCCGCTGAAGTCGCGGCCCCCGCCGTGGCAGCGGCTTTGGCCGGCGCCTCCGCCGTCGGAGCGGGAGGACGAATCTCCAGGGTGACGCCGTGATCGAAAGTCCAGCCTGGCTCGATGCTGCGGGGCTTGGGCAGCGCGGCGGGAGGGCAATAGGTCTTGAAGGAACCGTCGGTCCAATTGCGCTGGTCCTCCATCTCGAACACTTCGCCCTCGAAGCGGAGGTCCGCCCAGGTCCCGTCCGCGAGCTGGTGGGAAAAGGCGCGGATGTCCTTGAAGGGCTCATGGGGCGAGATGGTCTCGGGAAAGCGCCCCTCCCGCTCCGTGCCGTCCGGCGCGACGACGCGCACGGGCCTGCCGGCGCATTCCCGCGGCGGATGCAGGAGGCAGAGTCCCACCCGGTTGGTCCGGAAGGCGCTGGCCGATCGGCCGGCGGCCCGGAAAGACACGCGGCCCCGGGAGTCCCCGGTGATTTCCACGCGCCAGGTGAAATCGAATTCGTCCTGCTTATGGACGAGCGAATAGGCGGCCCGGAAGGAATCCTCGCCGGCTTCGATCTGCAAATCCTGCACGACGGACGGGATGGTGCGCCAGTCCGATCCCCGCACCGCGAGATAGATGCGCCGCAGGATCTCGGCCTCTCCCAGGAGGATGCGCCGCACCTCCCCATGCTCCAGTCGCATGGTCAGGGGCCCGGCCCGGAGGACGGTGGAATGGGGAAGAAAGGCGGGTCCGCCGGCGCGCAGGAGGATGGGAGAGAGGCTCATGGAAGGAAAAGTAGCAAGCTGGCATTGGGGGATGGGGAAGTTTTCCGCGAGAAGTCGCAGTGGCTGGTCTAACGCTTTCCGCTTTCCGTTTTCGTTTTTCGTTTTTCGTTTTTCGTTTTTTGCCGGAATGGGGTGTTATCGGGGAAACGGCGCGGCCGTTAGCCTATGGGGCCGGAGCCCACGGGACATCCCGAACAAAAAACGAAAAACAAAAAGCGGGAAACGACTGGGAGTTCCCTTAGCAGGAAGCTCCCCGCCAGGGAATACCTGTTGGAAAGGTCTCCTTTATTCCGGAAGCGGCTTGCCCTTGGTCTCCGGTGCGAAGAAGATGAGGACGATGCCGAAAACGTAGATGAGGCTGATGACCGCGCACATGCGGGCGAAATCGCCGTTGTAGGCGGCGAGCAGGGAGCCGCTGATGACGGCGCCGCCGGCGGCCAGCACGCGGCCGGAGTTGAAGGCGAAGCCCGTGCCGGTGGCGCGCAGGCGGGTCGGGAACAGCTCGGGAAGGTACAGGGGCAGCCAGCCGTAGAAGGATGCGGTGAGGCCGCCCACCAGGAAGGTCCAGAACTGGAGGCCGGCGCCGTACTCCATGGGCAGCCGGAAGAGCACCGCGCAGGCGCCCAGGGACAGCACGGACATGGTCAGGTAGACGGCCTTGCGGTTGAACCGATCGGCCAGCAGGGCGGCCAGGATGGCGAAGACGATGGCGCCCAGCGCCGAGCAGATCTGCAGGGTCTCGCGCACGCCGGCCTGGCCGTTGGAGAGCTTGTGGCCCCAGGCCGGGATCCACTGCACCGAACCCCAGGTGCCGAGCAGGGCAACTGCTCCGAGCAGGGAGCCGAGCACGGTATGCTTGAGCAGGCCGCCCCGGAAGATATCCTGCACCGATGCCTTCTGGTCCTGCTTCTTGTGCACGTTCCGCCAGAGCTCGGACTCGGGCACGAAGACGCGGATGAAGAAGGTGAGCAGGGCGGGCATGGCGCCCATCAGGAACAGGAGGCGCCAGGCGCCGTTGGCCACCAGGGCTTGGGCCATGGAGGCCGGCAGGACGGCCGAGAAGAAGCTGGTGAGGCTGGCGACCACGCTGTTGAGGCCCAGGGAGAGGAGGGCCACCATCAGGAAGCCGACATTGGCGGCGGCGCCGATGAGTCCGGCCATGAAGGGGCGGCTCTTGTTGGGGAAGACTTCCGAGACGAGGGCCACGCCCAGGGCCCATTCGCCGCCCATGCCCAGCGCGGCCAGAAAGCGGAAGGTCCCGATATGCCAGGGCGCGGCGGCGAAGGCGCACATGCCGGAGAAGATCGAATAGGCGAGCACGCTCCACATCATGGCCTTGGTGCGGCCGATGCGATCCCCCAGCCACCCGAAGACCACCCCTCCGAAGGCGGCGCCGATCAGGAACAGAGCATGGATATTGCCGATCCAGGGGCCGATGGCGCCGGGGCCTGCGCCTTCCATCAGCTCCATCATGGCGGGACGCGCGACCAGGGGGAACAGGCCCATCTCCAGGCCGTCGAACATCCATCCGAGGATGGCCGCCGAAAGCGCCAGCCACTTGCCCTTCCCTTCGAGAGAAGTCCGGGGTCCCGACATCGTAATCGGCCCTTTTGCGATTTCCGTCTGCATCCTAGGCCCTTTTTTGAAGAGTGCCGTCCCGGCATGCGGCGCATGCCGTTCCCGCAGGTGAAGCGTGCCATCCCGGCACGGCACGGTTAACTTAACCGCAAGTCCAGAAAAAATAAATCGAAAACCGTCATTGTACGCACGCAATCAAAATCCCCGGTTTTTTTGACTGGCCAAGCAAATTTTTGTTGCTTAACCCATCGTTTTTGAGAGATTTTGGATCCGC
>CBILQL010000468.1:0-4703 GCA_966238865.1 uncultured bacterium | reverse complement strand
GTGCTGATGACATCGCGCTGATCCGGTCGATGCACACCGACCAGTTCAATCACCACCCGGGCCAGCTCATGATGAATACCGGCTCGCCGATATTCGGGCGGCCCAGCATCGGCGCGTGGCTGAACTACGGATTGGGGAGCGAGGGGCAGGGCCTTCCCGGCCGGAGCCGGAGGCGAGGCGGAATCGGGAACGGGAGCAGCAGACCCGGCGGCCGTACGGAGGGCGAGCAGCAGGGCGGGGACCAGGACTGACCGGACGGACATGGGTGCTCCCGGGAAAAGGAACCAGGCGGCACGTCGGCTCAGCGACGGCGGCGGCGCAAGGCGAGCAGGGCGAAACCCAATCCGAACAGGGCGATGCCGGACGGTTCGGGGATGACGCCGGGATCATTGGGATCATCCGGTGCGCGCTGGATGGAGTAGCGGCCCGCCAGGTAGAGGTTGTCGCCGGCGGGGCCGTCGGCGTCGTCCCACTGGTGCAGCACTGTCCCCCATCCGGCCCCGATGGCGTTCTCGGAGATCAGGATTTCCAGCAGGAGCTGGTCCCCGACACCCAGCGCTCCGGGCGTGAACCCCAGGCCGAAGGCCACGTCCTCGACCAGGCCGGGCCGGCCGTTGAAGATCGAATTGTCGAAGCTACCTGCCGCGTAATGGAGGAAGATGTCCCCGACATAGTCCGCGCCGAACCCCGGCTCATCGATTTCCCAGTTGTCGGCGCCGCCGGGGGCCGCCATGGCTTCCCCGCGTTCGTTGAACCAGGTGTTCGCGTCCTGGTTGATGTCCGCGTCCAGGTACACGGCCGCGCTTACCGCCGCCAAGGCGGCGGGGGCGGTGCAGGCATAGCTCAACCGCAGGCCTTCGAGTCCTGAGGTTTGCGAAAAGGAGAAGGCCAGGCCCGGCGACCCCTGCACCCTGTATTCGAAGATGGAGCCCGTGCTGCCGAAGGTGCCGGTCGCGGCATCCGGTTCCAGACCGCTGCCGACGAGGATGGGAAGCGAAGATGCCGGTCGCGCGAAGAGCGCCAGCAGGAGGGAAAGCGCCGCGGCTCTGTGCATGGTATGCCTCCGGATGTTCGTCCAGAAAGGTAATTCCTGACCTGTCATAGACGCTTTACAAATCGTTCCGGTAACCTTGCAAATCGTATTGATTGTCTTGCGAGCATCGTCGCGGTTGTAAATGATTCCGACAGCGCTCCCGATATCGTCCACATTCCCGGGATTTTCTGCAAGAACTCCCGAATCGCCCGTATTGCGATTTGCGTCCGGGGACGGCGCCCGTGAAGAAGCGCCACGAATCGATCGGGTTACGGCGACGCCGCGGATTTCACCTGGTGAAGTGATCGACCAGGAACGGAGACAGGCCCAGAAGCAGGATAAGTCCCGCCATGATCCAGGTCCATGCCCGCTGTCCCCCGCCGAGCGGCATGGGAGCTTCCGGGCCCTCGGGCGCCGCCATCCAGGCCAGCTTCACCGGCTGCATGTAGTAGTAGAAGGACACCACGGCGTTTGCCAGGGCCGCGGCCAGGAGTCCGTATTCGCCGGCCTCGGCCGCCGCCGAGAAGATCATGAACTTGCCGAGGAAGCCCGCCAGGGGCGGAAGGCCGGCCAGGGAGAACATGGCCAGGGCGAGGAGCACAGCCGGGCCCGGCGCACGGCGGGACAGGCCGCGCAGGGAGTCGAGGGTCTCGGGGCGGTCGCGCCCGACCAGGGCCAGCACGTGGAACAGGGCGAAGCTGCTGACGCCATAGGCGGCGAGGTTGTAGAGCAGGGCCGCGCGGGCCGCCCCGGCCTCGCCGACGAGGGCGACCAGCATGTATCCCGCCTGGGCGATGGAGGAATAGGCGATGAAGCGCCGCAGGCCCCGCTGGCGCATCGCCCCCAGATTGCCGACCGCCAGGGTCAGCGCCGCCGCGGCCGCGAAGAAAGTCTCCAGGCGGCCCCGGAGGGGATCCAGCGGGCCCAGGAACAGCGCGGCCAGGGCGCCGACGGCGGCGGCCTTGGACCCCACCGACAGGAAGGCCATCACCGGCGTGGGCGCGCCCTCGTACACGTCCGGCGCCCACATGTGCAGGGGCGCCATGCCGAGCTTGAATCCCAGTCCGCCCAGCAGGAAGAACACGCCCGCGAGCAGGATGGCGTCGTCGGGAGCCGCCTCGGCGGCCTGGGCCAGGGCGTCCATCCCCAGTCCGCCCGCGGCGCCGTACAGGAAGGACAGGCCGAACAGGGACAGGGCCGAGGACAATCCGCCGAACAGGACGTACTTGGCCCCCGCCTCCGACGAAGCGGAGTCCCGGGGCTGGAAGGCGGCCAGGGCGTACAGCGGCAGGGTGGCCAATTCCAGGCCCAGGTAGAAGACGAGCAGGTCGCGGGCCGAGACCAGGGCGAACATGCCGAGGGTGCACAGGGCCAACAGCCCGAAATAGGCCCCGGGCCGCGTCAGCGCTCCTCGGGCGCTGCCCCCGGGGAGGAAGTAGCCCCGCGACAGGAGCACGGCGGAGAGGGCCGCGGCGGCGAAGACCTGCTTCCACAAGGCTATGTGCGGCGAGCCCGCGTAGCCGCCGAAGCGGGCCCCGGACGGGTTGACCGGCAGGAGCGCCTGGGCCGCCAACACCACGGCCAGCCCGGCCCAGGCCAGGTGGAAGGATGCGGCCCCCTGCGAAGCGCCCGCGGGGCGCATCATGTCCGACGCCAGCACCGCGAAGACCACGGAAAGCAGCAGGAACTCGGGAAGGAAGGGCAGCGCGTCGCTCATCGGTTCACCGGGCCAGGTTGTTGAGGATGGGTCGCAGGGCGCCGTCCACAAGGGCGATCAGGGGGCGCGGCCACAGCCCCATGGCCAGGATGCAGAGCAACAGCAGGACCACCGGCGCCTTCTCCAGGAGCGAGGCGTCCGCGAAGCCGGCGTTGGCGGCGCGGGGAGGGCCGTTGAGGATGGCGTTGGTGGCGCGCAGCACGTACACCGCGGTGACCACGATGGAGAGCACCGCCAGGGCCGCGCAGACGCGGGTGAAGGCCCGGTCGGCGGCGAAAGCCCCCAGGAAGACGTTGAGCTCGGCGGCGAAGCCGGCCAGGCCCGGCAGCCCCAGGGCGGCGAAGCCGGCCAGCACGAATGCCGACGCGAGGAAGGGCATGGAGGCCATGAGCCCGCCCATCTCCGGGATGGAGCGGGTATGGGTGCGGGAATAGATCATGCCGATGAGGCAGAACACGGCGGCGGTGATGAAGCCGTGGGCCAGCATCTGCAGCACCGCCCCCCGCAGCCCCGTGGCCGTGAGCACCGCCAGCCCCACGAAGACCAGCCCGCAATGGGACACCGAGGAATAGGCGTTCAGGTACTTGAGGTCCTTCTGCTTGGCCGCCACGAAGGCGCCCCACACCGTGCCCGCCACAGCCAGGGCCAGGAAGACGTCCATCCAGGGCCGGGCGCCTTCCGGCAGCAGGTACATGGCGATGCGCAGGCATCCGTAGCTGCCGAGCTTCATGTGCACGCCCGCCAGCAGCATGGAGACCGCCGTGGGCGCGGAGGCGTGGCCGTCCGGCGACCAGATATGGAAGGGGAACATGTTCCCCAGGATGCCGAAGCCGAGGAACAGGGCCGGGAAGGCCCAGAGCTGGAAGCCCCGGTCGAAGCGGACCCCGGAGAGCTCCAGGATGTCGAAGCTGCCGTTGCCCTGGAAATAGAGCCCCAGGATGCCCGCCAGGATCAGGGCCGATCCGCCGAGGAGCAGGAGGCTGAGCTTCATGGCGGCGTATTCCCGGCGTCCGCTGCCGAACAGGCCGATGAGGAGGTAGGTCGGGATCAGGGTCAGCTCGTTGAAGACGAAGAAAGTGAAGAGGTCGAAGGAGATGAAGCAGCCGAACACGCCCGCCGCCAGCACCTGGAGCAGGATGAAGAATTCCTTGGCCTTCTCCCCTATTTCCCAGCTGGCCAGGGTGCCGCAGAAGACGATCACGGCCGCCAGGAACATCATGGACATGGAGATGGCGTCGACGCCCACCTGGTAGTGGATGTCGAGGGCCGGGAGCCAGGGCAGCTTGGCCGCGAAGGCCAGGGCGCTCCGGGTGGCGCCCGCCTCCGCGATCGGCGGATGCAGGGCGAAGACCAGGGACAGGCAGGCCACCAGGGCCAGCACCAGGCCGCTCGAAACCAGGCTGAAGCGCCGGATGGCGTCCCGGCGATCGGACGGGAAGGCCGCCAGCGCGAGGGCCGTGAGGAGGGGGAGGATCCAGGTGAGGGACAGCGCCAGGCTGCCCATGTTCGCGGAAAGGTTCATCCGGCGAATCCCCGGGCGGACAGGTAGAGGAGGCACAGGCCGAGGACGGCCAGGCCCATGTAGAGCTGCACCTGCCCGTTCTGCAGGCGGACCACCAGGCCCGCGCAACGCCGCAGGAACCAGGACAGCGCATCGAAGGAGCCGTTGATGACGACGCGCTCGAACCAGTTGGCGGGAGCGGCCAGGCCCTGACCGGCCGCCCTGCGGGCCAGCCAGAGGTACAGGTCGTCGATGTAGAACCGCTCCCGGATGATCCGGTACCAGGCCGGCGTCTTCCCCTCGGGATAGCCCACTGTCCGACCGGATCGGCCATAGAACAGCCAACCCAGCCCGACGCCCAGGAGCGCAAGGGCTGTGGCCGTGAACGGCAGCCAGGCGGGGCCGTGCCCGTGCGCATCGGCGCCATGCGCCGCGGCCCCTGCCGGCGCTCC
>CBILQL010000467.1:0-4712 GCA_966238865.1 uncultured bacterium | reverse complement strand
GCGATGTCCACGGGCGCCGGGGAGCGCCCGCGATCGATGCGGGAGAAGCCGGTCCGTCCCTCGCGCAGGGAGGCGCAGAAGTCGGGCACGTTCTCCCCGATGGAGGAGAATATTCCCATGCCGGTGATGCCGGCCTCCGAGGCGGTTCGCGCGATCATGGCCTGGCCGCGGCCTGGCCGGCCCCGCTCTTCCCCACCAGCACGTCCACCAGGCCTTCGATATTGCCGACCTGGGCGAAGGTCATCAAGGGAAGCTTGAGCCCCAGGGCCTCCATGGAGATGGTGACCACCTCCATGCGATCGATGGAGTTCGCGCCCAGGTCCTTCAACTGCTTCTCGATGCTGATCTGGGACGGGTCCAGGTCGGGGAGCACTTCCCGGATGGCGCCCTTGACGGTTTCGAAGACTTGCTGCTTGCTCATGGATTTCCTTTCAGGACGGAGTCCGGATGGTTCGGGTGTGGCTTTCGATGTGGAAAAAAGGCGCCGGATGGACTCGAACCACCGACCGGGGCTTTGCGAGCCCTTCCCTTACCTCTCGGGTACGGCGCCAGGAATACTTTCCAACGGGATTAGACTCGGGAGAACATATCGGGTAACGGGCCGATTTCGTCGGGCCCGCCGGCGGCGCCGATGGGCGGTGCCGCCGCTTACTTCTAGGCTCCGAACAAGGACTGGATGCGCTCCTTCACCTCGGGGAGATGGAAGGTCGTCTCATGCATGGCCACCTCCTTCTCGATCACCTTGGGGAGCGAATCCCTCAGGCCCGCCGCCAGATGGGCCTTCAGGGCGATCAGGGAGGCCCTGGGCTTCTCTGCGATGGAGCGCGCCATCTCGTAGGCGTGAGCCAGGACCTCCTTCGCGGGGAGCACCGGGAAGGGGATGCCCCGCCTCTGCAATTCGTCGCCGCGATAGGTCCTGGCCGTGATCATCATCTCGTGCGCCAGGACCGGGCCCAGCTTGTAGGGCAGGGCCAGGGTGGAACCCATGCCCGGGGTGAAGCCGTACTTCATGAAGTTGGCCGTGTACACGCTTTCCCTGGCCAGGATGCAGAAGTCGCAGAAGAAACCCAGGGCCAGGCCCCCGCCGATGGCATGGCCCTGCATGGCGGATATCACGGGGACGGGGCATTCCAGGGCCAGGCTGTAGATGTCCCGATCCGTGAAACTGCCCCGGCCCGCGTTGAAATCCAGCAAGGCATCCCGGGTTCCGCCGCTGGAGAAATAGGAGTCGTAGCCCGTCAGGATCACCGCCTTCGCGTCCCGATCCGCTCCCGCGGATGCGAAAGCCCGGCACAGGCCGTCCAACAGCCGGGGAGAGAAGCTGTTCTTGTTGGCGCGATCCTGCATGCGGATCTCGACTATTCCCGCTTCATGGGACTGGCAGGAGACCACCGGTTCGTCCATGGCTCAGCCCCTCTCCCAGGGGAACTGCCCGGTGGCCACGAAGCGCGCGATCCTCTCGCGGTTCGCCGTGTCCAGGAAGACTTCCAGGTTGGCTTCCAGGGCCGCATCCTTGGAGGCCCTGGTGAAATCCGCCAGGCGGCCCATGTACCGCTTGTAGCGGCGGATGGCCGGCTTGTCCAGCCTCCGCAGGCGCGCCAGGTGCTTCCGCAGCAGGATCCCGCTATCCTCCGCGCAGGCGTCGGCCAATCCCCAATCCAGGGCCTCCCGCGCCGTAACGGGGGTGGTCATCAGGGTCATGTAATTGGCCTTGGCATGCCCGATGCGGCGGATCAGGAAGGGCAATACGCAGGCCGGCATCAGGCCTAAAAGCAGCTCCGAGAGGCTGAACACCTCGGTCTCGTCGCAGAGTACGATGTCGCAGGCGGCCACGAATCCCACGCCGCCGGCATTGGCCTTGCCCTGGACGCGGGCGATGCTGATGAATTCCCCCGCGGCCAGCTCCTGCCAGAGGTCGTACAAGGCCCCCGGATCATGGCCCCGCTCCGGCTCCCCCGCAGCGCTGCCCGCGGACAGCTCCTGGAAGTCCGCCCCGAAGCAGAAGACCTCGGGAAGGCCCTCGATGACCAGGACCTTCGCGCGGGTCCGGTACTCCCCGATCACCTCGTGGAAGTCCCGGATGAGCTTCTCATTGATGGTATTGTTGGCCTCCGGCCGGTGGATTTGGGCGAAGCAAATCCCCTCCTCGAACCGGACACGAAGGGTCTCGCCCGCGGCGTTATGCATGGTTTCTTCCTCCGGAAAATGTCGGGAGCTGCCCAGGCAGCCCGGGAATCGGGAACGGGTGCCGGACTTCGCCGCTAGGAAAAACGGAACATGCCCGCCATATCCTGGCGCTTGCGCATGCGGAAGTCGGCGAAGTCTCCGGGACTCTTGAAGTGCAGGTAGATATTGTCCTCGAGCACCTTGGATAGATATTGGCCCGGCGCCTTCCCGTAGGAATGGCCCGGATAGATGCGGACCCAGGGCTGCAGCCTCCGCTTCAGCCTTTCCAGGCTCGCGAACATCTCATAGGCGCTTTGCCGGTCGGGGCAGATGCCGCAGCCTTCGGCGAATAGGACGTCCCCGGAGAAGAGATTGTCCCCGATCAGGTAGCAGACGCAGCCGGGGGTATGTCCCGGGGTCAGCAGGGCTTCGATTTTCAGGGTCCCGGCCATGAAGCCGGGCCGCTCGATGGCTTGAAGATTCCCGGCCCGGAACCGGGAGAATTCCATCTCCTCCCGGGACATCCAGATCGGGCAATGGAACTTCTGCGCTACCGCCTCCGCCAGGTGGACGTGGTCGGGATGGCTATGGGTGAGGAGGACTCCTTTGAGGACCGCCTGGGTTCCGTGCAGGGCCGCCTCCACCTTGGGCATTTCCCAGGCCGGGTCCACCAGGACCGCGTCATGGCTTCCCGGGTCGACCACCAGGTAGTTGTAGTTGACCATGAAGGAATTCAGCATGCGCAGGACGACGACCCGGTAAGGGGCCTGGTCGGGAGGAATCATGGGACCTGTTGATCGGTTTCGCTGGATGGCCGGGCTAATTATGTCCGACCGAGATGACGACATTCCCCTTCTTGTGGCCGGTGTCGACATACCGGTGCGCCTCGGCCATCTGCTCCAGGGCATAGCTGCGGTCTATGACCGTCTTGATCTTCCGCTCTTCCATCAGCTTCTTGATGAAGGCCAAGGCCTCGTTCTTCTCGATGGACATGGCGAATATTGCTTTCCTCTTCCCGATCAGGCTGGTCCACAGGGTCTGGAAAATCGCATCGAACCCCATGACCGTGACCAGGTAGCGGCCGCCTTCCTTCAATGCGGGCTTGCAGCGGGAGAAGGAGCTTTTGCCCACGGTATCGAAGATGATATCGTAGGCATCCCCGTTCCCGGCGAAATCCTCCTTGGTGTAGTCGATGACCTTGTCGGCGCCCAAGGACTTCACCAGCTCCACGTTGGCTGTGCTGCAAACCCCGGTGACTTCCGCCCCGAAATATTTGGCGAGCTGGACGGCCGAAGTGCCTATGCTTCCGGAAGCCCCGTAGATGAGCACCTTCTGGCCGGGCTGGATTTTCCCCTTGTCCCGAAGGAAGAACAGGGCGGTGGTGGCGCCATCCACCAGGGCGGCCGATTCCTCATGGCTGGCATTGGCCGGCTTGACGGCCAGGGAGGCGCTTTCCGGCACGCAGACATATTGGGCATAGGCCGCCGCTCCGAAACCGGTGAAGCCGAAGACCTGGTCGCCCTTCTTGAAGCGCTTCACATCCTTGCCCACCGCCTCCACCTCTCCGGACAGCTCGAGCCCCAGGATTTGCCTTTTGGGCTTGGCGATCCCGAGGACAATCCTTCCGGCCAAGGGTTCGCCCCGCCGCATCAAGCCTTCCGCAGTGGTGGCGGTGGTGGCATGCACCTTGATCAGCAATTCGTTGTCCTTGGGAACCGGTATCGGCACATCTTTGAGCTTGAGGACATCGGGCGATCCGTATTCTGAATAAACGACGGCTTTCATCAGCATAGGCTTAATATAACCACTTAGGAAACCCACTCGTATTCTCTGTGGAACTCCTTGATCGATTTCAGGAACATCCTTGGCTTGCCCTCGGTGCGACGCGCTTCGGGCACGAACCCGGAGTCGAGTACCACATTTCTGGTGCCGAACCTGACCGAATTGCTTCCTACGAGGAGTTTGTCATATTCTTCCATGCTCAGTTTGTAGCGATTGGCAAGTTTTTCCCGGGTGTTGAAAGTCTTAAGCCTTTCCTGGCCTTCCCTGGTCGTCACTCCGCTGAAGAATTCCGAGCAGCATCCGGAGCCATAGGAAAAGCAGCCGATGCGCTTGGGGATATCGAAATTCCCGTTCTCTATGGTGCTCAGGAGGGAAAGCAAGGTGGTGGCTCCCATCACATTGCCGACCCGCTGGCAGTAGGCGAGCCCGGGCATCACCCGGGTCCCGAAGTCGGCTTCGATATCCTTGGCGTCGGCGTCCGAGAACTTCCGCATCATATTGCGATGCGCGCCCTTGATCATCCCGCCGAAGGGGGTATGGAAGGCCAGGTAGCCGAAGGAAGCCCGGTAATTGGCGCCCTTGACCCGTTTCTGGTATTCCGCGTAGGCCTTCTCGCAGCAGTCCAGGTAGGAGAGAAGGGACAGGTCCGAATCCCCCGCCTCGCTGTCCGGGGAGGGCCGGCAGGTGTCCATCACCTCGTAGCCATAATCGCCGTTGGCGCCGACATCGGCCCGGAACACATAGGGTTTGTCGCTGACCAGGGC
>CBILQL010000466.1:0-4729 GCA_966238865.1 uncultured bacterium | reverse complement strand
CCTTGACCTTGTCAGCCTTCCGGACGTCCGCTTCGGCCTCCCTGTCAATCTCCTCGGCGGCCTCCGCCTTCTTCCTGGCCGCGACGCGGACCGACCCTCCTCCGCCGCGCAGCGGCCGCCGGAAAATCGCATCCCATGCCGTGCTGGACGTCTCGGCGGTATGGAACGGGTCGAAGGGATTCAGGGCCAAGGATGGTCTCCATCCGATAGATGTATCCGTAAAGGTTGGATGCGGAACGGTCCATGATTGTCTCAAGAGATTTCGCACCCTGGCGGCTCTAGAGGATTTTGGGAGACATCGTTTCGGAGGCTTTCCGGCCGATGCCTTCGGGCCTGATGCCTTCGTGCTCCCTACATCTTGCGGCGGTGCACCTGCCCCTTCCACGTGAAGCTCCCCACGCTGCCGGCGATTACGGCCGCGATTATGAGCGGGATGTGAATCGCCGCCGCCGCGGGGAAATGCCGCAGCAGGTCCCGCTTCCCGAACAGGCCCAATCCCCGGTACATCACGCCGAAGTCCAATGCCGTCTTGATTCCGAAGCTTCCCAGCCCGATCAGGAACAGGGGCCAATAGGCGACGCCCACCAGCAGGAAGCACAGGATGAGGGCGTAGTACAGGAAGATGCCCGCCAGGAAGGCCGCCTGCTTCGGCTGGTAGAAGCTGCACTTGCTGGCCCAGCGCTTGCGCTGCTCCCAGAACTGGCGCAGGGACAGGGGCGGCTCGGTCTGCACCTGGCTGGAAGGGGAGACGGCGTAACGGATGTCCCAGGTGCCCAGGGCGTGGATGGCCTGGATGAGGAAATCGTCGTCGCCGCTGACGATATGGCCATGGCCGTCGAAGCCGGAAGCCAGGTCGTACACCTTCCGCCGATAGGCGATGTTGTTGGCGTTGCCGTGCACCGGGAAGCGGAGGCCCACGAGGGAGGCGGCCACGATGCCGTAGGAGATGAATTCCAGGGCCTGGGTGCCCCAGAAGGGCGGGGGCTTGGGGCCCTCGCCGCCCGCGGGCAGGCGGTAATAGCTGGTCATGCCCAGAACCATGCCGGTGCGATCCTCGAATTCCCGCACCAGGGAGGCGACCCACTCGGGTCCCATGAGGCAGTCGGCATCGGTGGTGAGGATGATTTCTCCCCGGGCCGCCTGCATGCCCTTGGACAGGGCATGCTTCTTGGGGCTGGTGCCCGCGGGGGTTTCCGTGACCGTGACCACGGTGACCCGGTCCGGTTCCCGCCGGCCATAGCCCGCAAGGATTCCGGCCGTTCCGTCCTCGGAGCGATCGTCGACGACGACGACCTGCAGCCTGTCCCAGGGATAGGTCTGGCTCAGCAGGGCATCGAGGCAATGGGCGATATGGGACTCTTCGTTGCGGGCCGCAACGAGCACGGTGACCGGGGGCTGGGCTTCCGAAAAGGTCCTGGGGGCGGCCAGGTTCGCGAGCCCCCCGAGCAGCCTGCGGCTAAGCAGGACATAGGCCAGGTTGGCGGCGCCCAAAAAAGCCAGAACCGCGACAGTGAGCATTAAGGGAGCCACCCGGGAAAGCTGTGAGGAGAACTATCCGCTAAATATAGCAGAAACGGGCATCCGGAACCCTCGGAAGGGGCGGTTTGGTTGACGCAAATCGGGCCTGATTCTTATTTTATACCCCGTTTTGGTACTTTCTCTCAGTTCGATTGGTCAGGAGTCGAAGGAATTCGAGCTCCAGGGCCGAAGCGAGGAACTCCCGGAGTTACTTGAGCTGGGGTGCAGCGGTGAGCTGACATCCAAGGTCAAGGTAGTCCCCACCTTGGCCGCGACTCTCGCGGATATGGTGGTTCGTGGGACGATTTCCCTCGATTGCGGCCGTTGCCTGGAGAAGCTGACCGGCGCCTTCGAGGTCCGGCTCCGGCTGCTGATAGAAAAGAAAGAGAGCCAAGGCCTGGAATGGGTGGAGGATGAAGGGTTAGGAACGGACGAGTATCTGGCCAAGGTGGGTCCCGACGTGCTGGACATCCCCTTGGAGCACCTGGTGGCCGAGCAGATCCTCCTCAACTACAACCTCAATCCCCTGCCCACCCTGGACGAAAAAGACAAGTGCATTCAATGCGGACGCCAGGCATTCCGGGCGGATCCGCCCCCCCGGAAAGACCGGGTGGATCCCCGGTGGGAGAAGCTGCAACAGCTCAAGCGCCGGGATGACGCGGGAGGGGCCGTTTAGGCCCCCTGGAAATCGACTGGAGAAGCATCATGGCAGTACCGAAGCGGAAATCATCCACGGCCCGGCGCGACAAGCGCCGCACGCATTACAAGCTGCGCTCGCCGTCCACCACCAAGTGCTCCCATTGCGGGCAGCTCAAGATGTCCCACCGTGTCTGCGACAATTGCGGCTACTACGGCGGCACTGAAGTCCGTCAGCCTGCCGAGTAGGCCGGCCTGATGATCAAAGTCGCTTTGGACGCCATGGGCGGCGATTACGCCCCCAAGGCGGTGATCGAAGGCGCTATCCAGGCGGCCAAGGACGCCCAGGGAAAATACACCATCCTCCTGGCCGGACCGGAAACGGTCATCCGGGAGCAGTTGGACGCCTTCGGCTACGACGGCGCCGGGCTGGAGATCTTCCACGCCCCGGATATCGTCGCCATGGACGATTCCCCCACGGCGGTGCTGAAGACCAAGCCCAACTCGGGCCTGGTCTCCTGCGTGTCGCTGCAGAAGATGGGCAAGGCCCAGGCCAGCATATCGGCCGGCAATTCCGGCGCCATGATGGCGGCCTGCCTCATGGTGCTTGGCAGGGTGGGGAACATCCCCCGCCCCGCCATCGCCTGCGACGTCCCGTCCCTGGGCAAGAAGATCACCCTCCTCGACTGCGGCGCCAACGTGGACGAGAAGGCCCCCACCTTGGTGGCCTTCGGCATTTGCGGAAGCGTCTATGCCCAGGAGATGCTGGGCCGCCCGAACCCGACGGTGGGGCTGCTCAACATGGGCGAGGAGGAGAAGAAGGGCACCGAGGTGCTCCAGGAGGCCCATCAGCTGCTCAAGCAGGCCCCCCTCAACTTCATCGGCAACGTCGAGGGGCGCGACATCATGAAGGGCGCCTGCGACGTCATCGTCACACCGGGCTATACCGGCAACGTGGTGCTCAAGCTCATGGAAGGCTTCTACGAATACCACGTGAAGACCTTCGGGGTGCTGGACACGCCGGCCGGCAAGCAGTTCCACCACGATTGGGACTACGCCAACTTCGGGGCCGCCATGCTGCTGGGCCTGAACGGGACCGGCCTCATCACCCACGGCCGCGCCAATGCCAAGGTGATCCGCAACGGCCTCGACCTGGCCTACCGGCTGGCCCAGAGCAAGGTGAGCGAGAAGATCGCGGCCAAGCTGGCCCAGGTGAGCGGGGCCTGATGGGGGCCGTCATCCGCGGCATCGGGATCTGGCATCCCGAGCAGGTGATGACCAACGCGGACATCGCGAAACTCGTGGACACCTCGGACGAGTGGATAGCCACCCGGACCGGTATCCGCCAGCGCCACATCCTGCCCAAGGACTCGCCCCTCAAGGCCTCAGACTTCGGCGCCTCCGCCGCCATGCGCGCCCTGGAGAACGCCGGCGTGAAGCCCGACGAGGTCGACGCCATCATCTGCGGGGCCGCCAATCCCGACAAGGCCTTCCCGGCCACCGCCTGCTTCATCCAGGCGAAGATCGGGGCCCGGAACGCCATGGCCTACGACGTCACCGCGGCCTGCGCCGGCTTCATCTTCGGCGTGAACCAGGCGGCCCTGCTCATCGATTCGGGGCAATGCCGGAACGTGCTGGTGGTGGGCGCCGAGGTCCTCTCCCAGGTGGTCGACTGGAGCGACCGCAACACCTGCATCCTCTTCGGCGACGCCGCCGGCGCGGTGGTGATGGGGAAGGGTCCGGAAGGGCGCGGCGTGCTCCGCTCCAGGCTCAGGAGCGACGGAACCCTGGCCGACATCCTGTTCCTGGACCTGCCCGCGAAGGACGCGGTGCGCGGCATGCGCATGGACGGCAAGCAGGTCTTCAAGGCCGCCGTGACGGTGATCTCGGATATCGTCACCGAGACCCTCGCCCATGCCGGCTTCCGGCCCGCGGACCTGGACCTTCTGGTCATGCACCAGGCCAACACCCGCATCCTCGCCGCCGTGGCCGAAAAGCTGCAGCTTCCCATGGAGAAGGTGATCGTGAACGTGGACCGCTTCGGCAACACCTCCTCGGCCTCGGTGCCCCTCGCCCTGCACGATGCGGAGGCGCAGGGACGGCTGAAGCCAGGGGCCTTGGTGGCCTTGGCGGGGGTGGGCGGCGGGATGAGCTGGGGCTGCAACCTGCTGAGATGGTGAACGATGATGGAGTTTTCCGCAAGGGGATATTCGTGAAGAGGTTTTCCGTTTTCCGTTTTTCGTTCTTGGCTGCGAAAGAGGATGCGCTCTAATAGAGCGCCAATCAACAAAAAACGGAAAACGGAAAACGGAAAACGGAAAACGGAACGCATCGACCAACCCGGACAACGAATAACCAGAGAATCCATGGCAAAGAAAATCCTCCTCTTCCCCGGCCAAGGCTCCCAATACGTGGGCATGGGCAAGAAGCTCGCCGAGTCCTTCGCCCCCGCCAAGGCGCTCCTGGAGAAGGCCGACGCCGTGCTCGGCTTCGGCCTGTCGGACATCCTGTCCAACGGTCCCGAGGACCGCCTGATCCAGACCGACATCACCCAGCCGGCCATCTTCACCGTCTC
>CBILQL010000465.1:0-4734 GCA_966238865.1 uncultured bacterium | reverse complement strand
ACCTGGCCATGACATAACCGTGACAAACCAGGTTTTGGTGGGGGGTATTATTAGGGCAGGAACTCGAACCGGGATTAATCCAATGACTCATCAGACAGCGGAATCATGGGACGGAGCCTCGCTCTACTATCAATATATCAAGGACATTTCGAAGTACCCACTGCTTTCCAAGGCGGAGGAGTACGAAGTCCTTCTGCGCATCAAGGCCGGGGATCCCCGCGCCATCCACAAGCTGGTATGCGCCAACCTGAAGTTCGTCATCAACGTGGCCTTCATGTACAAGAACCAGGGCTTCTCGCTGCCCGAGCTCATCAATGAGGGCAACATCGGCCTCATCGAGGCCGCCAAGCGCTTCGACGTGAACCGCAAGCTCAAGTTCATCTCCTACGCGGTGTGGTGGATCCGCCAGGCCATCACCCGCGCCATCGCCGAGCGCGCCCGCATGGTGCGCATCTCGGCGGAGAAGGAGCTGATCCTCCGCCGGTTCTCCAAGTACAACGTCCCCATGCGCCAGGTGATCGGCGGGGGCAACCAGATCGACACCGACGTGCTGGGCGGCAAGATGGGCTACACCGGCCGCCAGATCGAGAAGATCATGGAGATGGGCCTGCGCCACAGCTCCCTGGACGAGCAGATCAACGGCGAGGAGGGCTCCTCGATCATGGACGTCATCGAGGACACCCACACCGAGGCCCCGGACGTGCTGACCACCACCTCCAGCCAGAAGAAGTTCGTCTCGCGCATGCTGGGCAAGCTCAACGACCAGGAGCGCACGGTCCTCAGCATGTACTTCGGGATCAACTACCACGAGCCCCTCAACCTCGAGGAGATCGGCGAGATCATCGGCCTCTCGAAGGAGCGGGTCCGCCAGATCAAGGAGAAGGGCCTGGCCAACCTCCGAGCCATGGAAGACGCCGCGGAGCTGGCCGCCGTAGGCTGACCGCGGGGGAACGCCCCGTCGACTGAAGGCGCTTCGGATTTCTCCCCCGAAGCACCGGATAGAAGGACCCGCCGGATTTCTCCCCCGGCGGGTCTTTCATTTTTACCCCATGCGGCCGAACTTTCCCGACTGGAAGTCCTCGATGGCCTGGTGGATCTCCGCCTCCGTGTTCATCACGAAGGGGCCGTAGGCGGCGATGGGTTCGGCGATGGGCTCGCCGGACAGGATGAGGACGACGCTGTCCGATTCGGCGCGCACCGTGAAGGTCTCTCCGTCGTTCCGGAACAGCACGAAATTGTCGGCCGGCGCCCGCTCGCCGCCGACGGACACTCCGCCTTCCAGCACCAGCAGGCCCGTGTTGTAATCCTCCGGGAAGGAGAATTCCGTCCCGGCGCCGGCCTTGAGCCGCAGCCTGTACATCTCGATGGGGGTGAAGGACGAACCAGGCCCCCTGGTTCCCCGGAACTCCCCCGCGATCACCTCCACGCGGCCCGCGCCTCCCGGCAGCTCGTGCACGCCCATGGCGTCCGCGGTGAGGCCCTGGTACTTCGGCGCCGTCATCTTGTGGCGGGCCGGCAGGTTGACCCAGAGCTGCACCATCTGCATGGGCCCGCCTTTCCGGCTGAACTCCTCCTCGTGGTATTCCTTGTGCAGCACGCCCGATCCGGCCGTCATCCACTGCACGTCGCCCTCGCCGATGACGCCGCTGTTGCCGGCGCTGTCGTGGTGGGCCACCTTGCCGTGGAAGGCGATGGTGACGGTCTCGAAGCCGCGATGCGGGTGGGGGCCCACGCCGCGCGGCCGGGCGCTGGGCGGGAACACGGTCTTGGCGCCGTAGTCCATGAGGAAGAACGGGCTCATGCGGCGGTAGCCGAGACCGTGGCCGCTGGGAAAGAAGTTGTGCACCTTGAAGCCGTCTCCGACCATGTGGGCCGGCGCCGGAGGAAGGACGCGTTCGACGCTGCGGGGTTTCATATCGACATCCCGGTTGCTTCGGGACTGCATCGGCCACGAACACAGATAATATATGTATAAACGATATTTGTTGCAACGTTTATTTGCCTGCGAAAAGGGCCGCATTCGCGCGGCCCTGCATTGCCGGGGGATTGAAGGAGATCCGGCCGGCGCTCAGGCGGCCAGGGTCTTGAGACCGGACAGCAATCGGCGCTGATCCTCGGCGGTGAGGACAGGAGCGGCTTCGGCCAGGGCTTGCCGGACCCAGGATACCCCGGCCAGCACCTCGAAGACCTCGTCGTCGATCACGTCCTGCAGGCGGCTGCCGGACATCCCTTCCAGGGTACCCAGGTATCTCTTGATCATCATCGCCAAGGTGGTCGTTTCCATGGCATTTCCCCCAACTCTTCCTACAGGATAATTTTCCCGCCCCGCGCGCGCCGTGACCGGAGTCACGTCGGAGCGCGGCGCTCTGACAGTCCTTTGACGTGCGAGGCGGGGCAAAGGGATACATCAACCCCGAATTTTCTTACTATAAAGGGTTATGGATATCCCCGCCCTGTTGAGCCGCTTCGACGCCCATTCCATCCTCGTGCTCGGGGACGTTTTCCTGGACGAGTACCTGAGCGGCGACTGCTCCCGGCTGTCCCCGGAAGCCCCCGTGCCCATCCTCAAGGTGGAGGCCGGGAAGACGAAGCGCGTCCTGGGAGGCGCCGCCAACACCGCCGCCAACGTGGCGTCCCTGGGCGGACGGGCGGTGCTGGTGGGGCTCCTGGGCCAGGACGCCCACGGCCGCGAGTTCCGCGACCTGGCCGACACCCTGGGCATCGAGCTGGCGGCCGTCCACGACGGCCGGCCCACCATGAAGAAGATCCGCCTCCTGGGCCAGCGCCAGCAGCTCCTGCGCCTCGACTACGAGGAGACCCACGCCATCGCCGCGGGCACCGAGGCCGCGATCCTGGCCGCCTTCCGCCGCCGCCTGCCGGAGGCCTCCCTGGTGGTGCTTTCCGATTACGCCAAGGGGTTCTTCACCAGGACGCTGGTGCAGGCGGTGATCCGGGAGGCCCACGCCGCCGGCAAGGAAGTGCTCATCGACCCCCGTCCCCAGCATGCGACGTATTACGGCGGTTGCGACTACATCACGCCCAACTGGAAGGAGACCCAGGGGCTCCTGGGCCAGAGCGAATGCGAAGCCGGGGATGACCTGGTGGCCGCCAACGGCCTGGCGCTCCGGGACATGCTGGGCAGCAACGTGATCCTGACCTTGGGTCCCAAGGGCATGGCCGTCTTCGCCCGCGGATCGGGCGGGACCTTGCGGCTGCCGACCCAGGCCCGCGAAGTGTTCGACGTGAGCGGCGCCGGCGACACCGTGGTGGCCGCCTTCTCCCTGGCCAAGGCCGCGGGTGCGGATCTGGAGAACGCGGTGCGGCTCGCCAACCATGCGGCCGGCGTGGTGGTGGGCAAGCTGGGGACGGCCACGGTCACCCGCGAGGAACTGCTGGACCAGGCCTTCCGCGACCACCGCCTGGTGGAACGCGGGCGCCTTGCGGCCCTGAGCGCCTCCCTGAAGTCCCAGGGCAAGCAGGTGGTCACCCTGAACGGATCCTTCGACCTGATGCACGCCGGGCATCTCCATATCCTCGAGGAGGCGCGCAAGCAGGGCGACGTCCTCATCGTCGGCCTCAACAGCGACGCCTCCATCCGGCAGTACAAGGGTCCCGATCGCCCCATCATCCCCCAGGAATACCGCGCCCGCATGCTCCTGGCCCTGCGCGTGGTCGATTACGTGCACGTCTTCGACGAGACCGAGCCCATGCCCTTCCTGGAGGAGGTGAAGCCCCACGTGCACGTGAACGGATCGGAATACGGCGCCGATTGCATCGAGGCCCCCACGGTGAAGAAGCACGGCGGCGCCATCCACATCGTGGAAAAGGTCCCCGGCCTCTCCACCTCCGCCATCCTCGCCCGTATCCGCGACACGGCATGAGCTCCCGGAAACCGCCGAAAGGCTCCGGGCCGGACCGCCCCGGGGACGACGAGGGGGCCGACCGCCCTGGAAGCGGCGACGGGGCAGACCGCTTCGGGAACCGCTCCGCCGACCCGGCCGGGTCCTCCCCGATCCTGGTGGCAAAATCCTACCAGAACCTCCGCTCCGCCGACGAAACCGCCGGCAAGTTCGTCCTGCTGCTCCAGGACCGCACCCTGCACCTGGTGCTCTCCCCGGTGGACTTCACCCCCTACCATGCCAACATCGTCTGGCAATACCTGCAGGCCGAGGGCCGCGGCCGGGTCGAGGAGGCCGGCGAAGGCGGCTGCCGCATCGTCTCGCGCGACTGGTCGGTGCGCGGCGGCGGCTACTACCAATCCCAGAACTGGCTCCACCACCTGCGCCTGCACGGCAAATCCACCGCCTTCGGCAAGTACCACGAGCCCCTGCTGGCCCCGCACCTGGACGACATCCCGGCGGTTCTGGGGTTGGAAGGCTATACTGTAACCTTGGAGTGACCCTCCCGGCGATCCGCGGTCCCTGTTCCCGCCGATCGGTTTCCACCGCCAATTTCCATCGCCATTTACCGCCCTATTCCTTCCTCTCCCGCTTTTCTTTTCCCGCTTTTCTTTTTCCTCCTGATCCACAGGGGCGCTTTTCAATCCCGGAGGACCACAGCGGATCACCCTGCACGGGGGAGGCGTGGGGTGGCGTTTCCCTCCGGGCGGTTTCTGAAGGGGGCCTCCGGGTTCGGGTGCGGAGAAATCGGAGTGGATCACACGCCACGCCTGCAAGGGTCCGGAGCGCTTCGACGCTGCTTACGTGGCTGAACTCGAAGCCGAGGGCCAGAGAC